>WALQ01000021.1 GCA_015522745.1 Candidatus Aenigmatarchaeota archaeon | reverse complement strand
GATCGTCGGCAGCGTCAGATGTGTATAAGATACAGGAAATATGCCGGTGAAACAAATATAGATGTTTTAAAATTTTTCAATGATTATTTCAAAAAAAATAGACTTGGTAGTGTTAATGCTCTTGACAATCGTATTTCGGTTGTACCGGTAGCGGTAGGTGCGTTGGCAAAAAAATTTTACGAGAAAAACAGCGGTTTTTTGATTCTGAGGAACATGGAATTCGAATTTTTGAACGAACCGAGTTCTGATAAAAGGTACAAAATATACAAACACGAAGAGATCAGTGGTCGCAGCGAAACAATTTATGTTCGCGTCGGAAAAGACAACCCTGTGGCGATTGGAAAAATCGATGTTGTCAGGCTTGAAAATCGCAAAAATTAATTTTTTATATTATTACATTATAAAATAGTTGATATTTAGGGTGTAAAAATGCTGAAGATATACAATACTATGACAAGAGAGAAGGAAGAATTCAAGCCACTAAAAAAAGGCACCGTGCGAATGTATGTTTGCGGACCCACAACTTATGACTTGTGCCACATTGGTCATGCTCGTTCTTATGTGGCTTTTGATGTTGTTCGACGTTATCTCGAGTATAAGGGATACAACGTCATATATGTTGAGAATTTTACGGACATAGATGACAAGATTATCAAGCGTGCAGCTGAGCTCGGCGAAGACCCACTGAAACTCTCCGAAAGATTTGTCGAAGAGGCGTTGAAAGACTTTTCAGCACTTGGAATAAGGCGTGCAGACGTTCATCCACGCGTTACCAAACATATAAAAGACATTATAAATATGATAAAAATTCTCATTGACAATGGATATGCATATGAATCTGATGGGGATGTTTACTATGATGTCTCAAAATTTTCAAACTATGGAAAGCTCTCTCATCTCAACCCGGATGAGATGATGCAAGAGACCAATGGGAAGAAACAAAATCCGCAGGATTTTGCGCTTTGGAAGAGTGCGAAACCTGGGGAACCATCGTGGGATAGTCCGTGGGGTCCTGGACGTCCGGGGTGGCACATAGAATGCTCTGCAATGTCAACAAAATATCTTGGACCAACTCTTGACATACATGGTGGCGGTCGCGATCTCATATTTCCACATCACGAGAATGAAATAGCTCAGAGTGAGGCGGCGACGGGGAAAAAATTCGTTCGCTATTGGATGCACAACGGGTTTGTTACTGTGGACAATGAAAAGATGTCGAAGTCGCTTGGGAATTTCTTCACGATACGCGAGATTCTTGAGAAGTACGATTCCGAAACCGTGAGATTATTTTTGCTTTCAACACATTATAGAAGCGAAATCAATTTTTCTGAAAAGTCCATGAAAGAGTCAAAAGAAAAGATGAAACGTCTGTACAACACACTTGAACGAATACATGTTGTTGCACAGTCAGATAAGGAGCCAGGTGAGATGGACTCATCAAATGTTGAGCTCATGAATAGAATTTCGGAATATCAGACTAAGTTCTTCAAAGATATGGACGATGACTTCAATACAGCAGGTGCTATAGCCGTGATGTTTGAAATGGCGCGTGATGTCAACAGGTTCATGGATGAACACAACATATACGTCGGTCTGGCGAAGAAAATATTTGAACAATTTATGGAGTTCGGAAAAATACTCAACATATTCTGGAAGTACAAGAACGTTTCTGAGAGCGATGACGTTCCAAGTCTCATGAATTTCATATGTAAGATAAGAGATGACCTCCGGGAGAAGAAAATTTATGATATATCAGATAAAATACGCGATGAAATAAAGTCTGTAGGATTCTTAATAGAAGATGGGCAAAATGGCTCAACATGGAAAAGAAATTTGTAAGTGATAGTATGCAAAAGAAGTACAAACTCATTGTTTTTGATGTAGATGGGACGCTCGTTCCAGGTGTATCCGCATGGGAGAAAGTGCACAAGTATCTTGGGACAATGGATAAGAGAAATAAAAACAAGGAAAAATTTTTCAATAATGAAATTACGATATCTGACTGGGTTATGGCTGACGTGGAAGTTTGGAAGTCAAAAGGTGTCACGAGAGACGATATAATAAAAGCGTTTTCTGGCACGTCGGCAATAGATGGAATGGAAGACCTGATGAAAGGGCTCAAAAAATGCGGATATAAAATAGCAATAATATCTGGTAGCCTTGACATATACGTTGACATAGTTCTGAAAGATTTCAAAAGGTACTTTGACTTTATTTTTGTCAACAAACTTCTGTTTGACAAAAATGATCGCGTTGTGGGTGTATCTCCAAGTGAGTTCGATTATGAAAAGAAAATCGATGGGGTAAGAAAAATATGCAATGAACTCTCCATAGATTTGAAGGATGCAGTCTTCGTTGGTGATGGCATGAATGATGTGCTTGTCATGAAGTCATGTGGTTTTGGCATAGCCATCAATCCGTCTGACGAACTCAAAGAGGTTGCTGATGTGATCATAGAAGGGGACATTGGAAAGATTCTCGACTACGTGTGTGAAAAATAAGTTTTTTCATTTATTTTGAAAAAACTATTTAAACGTTTGCATTAAAATAAATTGATGAAAGTTAAAGTGGAAGTTTTTACAAGTCCGACGTGCCCTCACTGCCCAGCTGCTGTCAGACTGGCTAAATCGGTTGAGGAGCGCATACCGGATGTGATAAAAGTCGTTGAAACGTCTTCGGGAACTCACTTTGGCTTCCAGAGGATGAAGAAATTCAACATAATGGCAACTCCGACAATAATAATATCCGGACCTGCGATACATGATAAAATAGGATTTAGAGGAACTCCGTCGAAAGAAAAACTTTTGAAAGCAATTTCAGAAGCATCGGGAACCGCAATTGATGAGATAAAGAGAAAAGTTGAACAGAGCAATGATGTAGCGAGTGAAAAGGTTGATAAGAGAGCTCAATCAGAAGTAATGAGTGAAGGAGAAAAAGACGGGGAAAGTGGTGAAAAAAAGAAGAGTATTTTCTCTAAGTTATTTTCATTATTTCGAAAAAAGAGGTGAAAAATATGAGTTTGATAAGAGAAGGAGACAAAGAAGAAATAAGAAAAATGTTTGAAAACGAGCTTAAGGATTCGGTAAAAATAATCTATTTTTCCGGAAAAAACGATGCATACGGCAAACAGATAGAGGAGATACTCGGCGAGGTTTCCAAACTCTCCAACAAAATAATATACGAAAAGAAAGATTTTGAATCCAGCAAAGAAGAAGCTGAGAAACTTGGAATAACGATGACGCCGTGCATATCCATGGGGGCGGACAAGGGATATAAGATAAAATACAGTGGTATACCATCTGGATATGAATTCTCATCTTTTATAGAAGATATAAAACATATTTCCACGGGAACGAATCACGTTTCAGATGAAGCAAAAGAAAAGTTGAAGAGCATCGGCAACCCCGTGAAAATACTCGTTTTTGTCACACCAACCTGTCCATATTGCCCAAGAGCAGTTTCAATGGCTCATCAGTTTGCGATGGAAAACAAGAACATAGATGCATCTATGATAGAGGCAATTGAATACAGGGAGCTCTCAGAGAAATACAATGTCATGGCTGTTCCAAAGATAGTCATAAATGACAAAGTTGAATTTGAAGGAGCTGTCCCAGAAAAGATATTCTTAGACAATCTTATGAAGGCGGTGTAAAATTAACTTTTATTTTTTGCCCTTATC
>WALQ01000020.1 GCA_015522745.1 Candidatus Aenigmatarchaeota archaeon | reverse complement strand
GTCATCAGCGTATCTTATTCTCGTATAGTTAAATTATTTAATATTCGATACCAAATATATTTATGGCGTTTGCTAGGAAGTACATACTAGATAATTCATGCTTTGATCACAACATACGTGGTAGTCCCTATTCTCCAAGCGACATATTTGGGCCACTTGGAAAATTCAAGGGGTATGCATGGATTCTTCAACCTTTCGAAGGATACGGAAATATAATCTATGTTACTGGAGAAGGGAGGACACAAATGGTTTTCACCGCTCTTGCTGATTGGTTGGATAGTAACAATTTTGAGAAGTACATATTTGACAAATGGATTGAAGTCCGTCCAAATCATACGCAACTATACCAATCTATAATGGGTCAGAAGTACGATTTACAGGCGAGAATAAAGCAGGCCTTGATATCCATTTCCCAGTCAGTGTCAGATCTAGAACTTCTTGAGCATGATATAAGGAAATATCAAGAATTTGCAAATTACATACATGATTCTCAAATAGACACCAATGTAAAGGATGCAAAAAAGCGTGCGGAGTTTGAAAGAAGGAAACGGCTTGCATCGATGGCTCTCAAAACGGTGTTTGTCGACCAAGTTGATTTTTATGCCGGCGGTAACGGGCAAGGTGCTGGGCGTCTGAGCATGGCGTTTATGCGTAACAACAACATAATGCCCACAATAGTTGATGATTTTATGAGCATGAACAATCTCGACGATATTACAAACGGTCATTTGAAAAATATACAAACAGTTGAAAAGAACATGCTTCGTGTGAAATGGAAACTTTATCAGGATTGGTTGTCAACGTTCATAAACGAGGTAGAACAGCGCCTGAGTAGATTAAATCAACTAAAACGCAGTCGCGAGAAAACGCTCGAACAATTTCGTGAGTGGGCAAAACCACTCATCGTCCGCGAAATGTCCATACATGACGGATTTTCAGATGAGGCATTGAGAATGGATACCAACATGAGACTTGGTAATGAATATGAAACTCTTGGAGATCCGATGTCGATGTCTTTCACAAACTTAGTTGGTTTCAAACGTCTTTCAACGGTGGAGATACAAAAGACACCTTCTGAAGAGATTCAACGTCAGAGTGAGAAGGTACCTGAGATAACAAATGTCTACGATGAGCTCGCTAAAATACTAATATTCGATGAGAATATTGGGCTTCGCGTCAAGTATCCTTGGATAACTCCAGCGTGGGTTGAGAGCGTGAAGGGCTGGTGCCTTGGCCAGGTAAAGAAAAAAATGCTCGGCGGGTACAGCCAGTACATAATAATGACGAACGTCAGATATTTTGTGAAGAATATAATATCCAAAACCAAATTTGGTGTTGAGACAGGAATTTATAACTTTGACAATTTCATGGTAACCCCAAACATAATGTTCGTTAAGATGGTTGAATACAAAGCGCGCGAAGAGGAGGTAAGGCGTTATATAAATCAGATGCTCGGCATCAAAGACGAGCGAGAACAACTGAAGTACACACTTGTTAATGGGAAGTATAAGATACTGAAAACGCATGAATCGGAAAAGAAACCCCTCGGCGACGATGAGTTTTCCTCCTATGACAAATTGCTCGAACGATATCCTGAGAATAAATACAACGTCCAATTCGTTCCACAAAAAGAAAGCGAAAACCTATTGAAAAAAATATTCAATCTTAATTTTGATTTTCTTTTGCACAAGTTTCCAAGTAGCAGTGATGAGTATCATGGTGGCAATTATGACAGTTATATATTTAAAAAGTTCAAGAGCCGCATGGGAATGTCAATATACTTTAGGTCAACTCCTTATGAAAAGGACTTTTTCGATAGAATGGCGCAATTTCACATGGTAAATGTTGGAATAACTGCTGGAAAAATGAGAGGCGTGGTGAAGAAGGCCATGGGAGTTCCTGGTGGATAAAATGGTTGAATTTGATGATCACAGTCTTCCAAAGGGATATGTTGTTGCGGCTAGTCCTGGTTTTAGCCAATTTGGTCAAGGGATGCAAAAACTTACGTTCATGGGTCTTGCGAGAAAGATATCCAAAGCATCGCGTCTCGGATTCGAATTTGCAATGATAGACTATGAATCACTTGCCGAGATGTACGAACCGAATATAGCGTATCAAGTTAAGAAGATGAAGGAATCAGAAAATATTGACGTTGGTTTACACCTTCCAATAAATCTTGATCTAACAATTGCAACCTCATTCAATTGGGATTACATGCATGACATACTTCAGCGTGGCGCGTACTCTGGAAATGCGATAATGGGTGCAAAATTTGTTCTTATACATGCATCATCATTCGTCAAACCCGGAATAGTTTTCAGGCTTGGACAGCGTGAATATCCAGAAAAATTATGCTCGCATGACGGTACAAACCTCGGAGATTTTATGGAGCTCGTTGACAATGGCAAATACGTCGATCCTGCACGTGGTTTAATAACACTTTCAAATGGTCGCCGACTGAAAGACTGGTTTAAGGCAAAGTTCATAAAGATTCTTTACAGCGCCATGGGTGTTCCGGGTGACATTCCAATAATAACTTACTTCGATGAAATGTCTTTCAAAGACAAATTTTTCAAAGAGGCTGTGGAAGAAGCGAGAAAATTTGTCGATGACATAAGCAAGAAAACGGACGAATACGCAAAAAATGAAATAAAAAAAATTCAGGCAAGGATGAATGATATAATGAAACGGCTTAAGGATCTTGAGAAAAATAATCTTACTGATGATGAGAGAAACGAAAAAACAAGATTGATACAGGAGTTCAACGAGCTCAAAGAATTAGACACAAGTTCTTTCAAGTCCGAATATATAAGAACTCTTGACAATAAAACACGTTCTGAATATATGCAGAAATTAGATGTCCTCCAGACAGTTGATAGGTATGATTTTGAGAAAGTTTATAATTATTGGAAGTACAATGGTTCTCGTGCTGAGGAAAGTATTGCTTACCGCGTTATTGCAAAGTATATGTACTTGACGCATGATCCAATATGGTTCAACATAGTTGGAGACTACGATCCCGACCATATAGTTGATGCTGATGACGGTGTTCGAATTGCGCCTTCATTGAAAGGAAAGAACATGGATCAAATACGAGAGCTCACAGACAAATTCATACTTGCAGTTGCAATAAAGTACATACAGGGCCATCTGTTCGTGAGAAGAAGTAATCTCGGAATGGATAAGTACGGATTCAAAGGGTCCGTTTACAGTTATCTCGAATCAAACAAGATAAGAATATACTTTGAAAACTCTCCACCTGCAAAAGAGGGGGAGGGAAAGCTTCGAATAATGAGTCCAATGGATTTGATAGAGATAGCTAAAGAAATAGATGATGGAGAGTGGATATCAGCGGCAATTGACACAGAGCACCTCATGTCTAATTTGTTCTCTCCGGATAAAGAGTTTTCATCTCTACCAAACGGATACGGGAGGTACATAACTATGCTTCACATAAATGGTCCGAGGCCTGTACACCCAACGCACTCACCTATATTTCTTTATTCTCCCGATATGGAGGTAATTTACAAGTGGCTTTACATGCTGAAGGAAAAAGGGATGTTGCGGGCCTACTTTGTGTGGGAAATGGGTTCCTTTGGAGTTAAAGAAAGTGCTATTGCAATGAGAAAAATACGTGATGAATTGTCAAAAGATAACCCAACGCCACCTGATAAACTTCCTGCAGAATTCTTTGGAATAGACGAACAATTCGAAGCAGCTCAACTTGTTGCAATGCGCGAGCATGCGTTTGATCCGCTTGAAGGTCTGTTTATGGTTCCTGAAGAGAGCCACACATTCCTATCAACAGCGGCAAAAGGAAAAGGCCAACTCAGCACTTGGAATAAGGAGAAGTACGTATGATTAAAGCTCAAGCGATACCTTATCAAGTATTCTCTTTTCATTTGGCTTTGTTTGGGCGATGACTTTTATGTACTTCTCAATTCCTGAATTGTTTAATTTCTCTCTCAACAATTTGTCTATCTGAAATATTCCAGATGAGTTCGACATTGTTATTTTTATCACGATTGGGCGAGTCTTTCCGCGTTTTATATCAACCTTTTCTATTGCAAGTGCAGATGTTGAATGTATGTCAACTTTTCCGAGATTAAACGGTATGCGTGCTCGGCCCTCTTCCATATCAAGAGCGTCGGCGACACGCACACACCCGGCTTCTATGGTAAGGGGCTTGTACTTGTGATGATGAGCCATTATCGCGTGAAGAATTTCAGAACGTATTATGTAAAGTTTTTCGTTTGAATAGAAATTACTGAGTATTCTATTGAGAATCTCGATTGCGAGTGGAATACTGTATTCCTGATGATTTGTGCGGTGAACGCTCATTCCTATGTCGTGCATTACGGACGCAAGAAACACCACAACTTCCGCATCTTTCTTTGTCATTTTATAATCTTTTTCTATGGACGATAGCACACCAGATCTCCGAATGAATCTAAAGAGTTTCATTGCATTTGATGCAACTATTTTCATATGTATTGGGCCGTGATCGGAGAAACCCATTCTGTCAATTGCTGTGATATTTGAACATTTCCATAGGGCATTGAGCTCAACATCTTTCTCAACAATTTTTACAACATTCTTTAGTGTATTGTTATTTTCAAAGTCCAAATTAAATTTCATAGAATTCACCTTCGTACAAATAAATAGTATTTTTGCGGTTCTCGCATTTCTTCTATTATGCGTTCCGTTATTATGTCACATAAACTTGGCAAGAGATGTATCCTTTTCTTCATATCTTCGAAATCTTTGAACGGTTCTTTTTCGCGTTCATCAATTATGTATTTCACGTGTTTTTTTCCTATTCCAGGAAGGAGCTCAAGCTGATGCATTCTTGGAGTTATAGTGCGCGATTTGTTAATGAATTCAACGAATTTCTGTTCATTGTCCTTTACAATACTTTTGATAACATCTTTGAGCATCGACTTTGACATACTTGTCAAATCATCGTATCGAAGTCTTCTCTTTATTAGTTTCACCTTGTCGCGCTCACCGGAACCGACGTACAGTCGATCTTCTTGGGAAATGTTTACATCATTTTTTGGAATGAGTTCTAGAAGTGTAAAAAACGATTCTCCTATTGACTGAATTATGGGTTCAGCTCTCCTATCTCCCGCATATCCATTTGGGAGATAATCCAGTACCCTAACGTATTCTTCTTTCATGTGCCACACCCTTGTTCATAAATAAAGTTTCAATAATAATTTATCTGAATTTCTTAACTATTTCCATTATTTTTTTTATTTCGTCTTTTTTCAAGTTTGTAGTTTCTTTTTCGAAAAGGAGTTTGACCTCGTCTTCTGTATCAGGAAGTATATCGATTATCTTGACTATGTGCCTTGGCTTCAGTATTTCTATTGTTTGAAGTTCATTCATCATCTCTTCAACTTTCTTTTCAGAAAGTTTCGACATTTTTTTCAAATACTCATGCGTAACATTTTGTTCGTATTCAAGGTCTCCATCCTTCTTCCTCCTTTCTAATATTGTTTTTGCTTCGCTCATTGTTATGGGCTCCTCGTTTGTCACGTTCATTCTTTAACACCTCGAACAATTTTGAGATGTTCTGACGATGCGATTATTTTCTTTTTCTTTTTACCGTCTGTGAATTCAACTACGTAAGACCGCCCGCGCATTCCAACAATTTTTCCTGTTTTTCCCTGGAATCGCCTGAACACCAGTGATGATGAGCTGGGATCTATGTCTATGTGCACCGTGCTGCCAGCTTCGAATTTTTGAAGTTTTTCATTCACAGTGCGCTTTCTCCTGGACTTGAACAAGTCTCTTGTGCCTTTCTTGGATCCATGTGATTTTCTGACCATATTCTCACCTCGATATTCACAGCTATACACATCAAATTTCTTTAATAATATTTTTAAAAAAGTTTAAAAAGGCGTTTCACAGCTTCTTTTCAATTTTTGTAACGATGAGATTTTTGCATGTGCATTCATTGTTCAGAATGGACGATATAGATGGGCGTGTGCGCCCCATGTCGCCAGAGACGAGCTCCTTTATGTACGTGCCGGATTCTGCGAGCACTTTGAACTCAAACTTCTTACTGGAAAGCGGTTTTGCCGATATCTTGAAAACACGCCTTTTTCTCAATAAATTAGATCTTCTATGAAGGACGCGAGTTGGTGTTCGTTGTGCGATGATACGCTCCAATTCTTTCAACTGTTTGAGCTCATTTTTCTCAATAGGACGTTTGCACACAACAACGCATTTATACTCCTTCTTTCCGCGTCCCTGCTTTATGCGCACGACCTCTTCTGATGAGCTCCATCTTAGCGAGCGAACCTTCACACGTTTATCCCTGTTTATTTCGCGCTGAATTTCCTTGAGATTGAACGAACGCTTCTTTGGTGAGAGAATTTCTATGACGAACGGCCTCCATCCTGTGCAGAGGGCGTCTATGTCCTCGCGGCCGTATCCATGGAACTTGTGGCCGCTCCCGCGCGCGACCTTCATTATGGGCTTCGCGACGATTTGCTCTATGCTCACTTTGTACTTTCCAGATGGCCATTTCGTCTGGGGTATTCCACGCTTCAATTTTTGATACTCCCCGTAAATGTAAATTGACTTTATTTGAATGCTTATTCCATTTTTCATGTCGTAAAGAATGGATACGTGTGGGGTCTTGATGTCGGCCTTTTTCTCCATGATGTTTTCGAGCACTTTTCCGAGCTCACGATTGAATTCGGCTTTTATCGGTTCACAGTGTTCTATTCCTATCTTGTCCCACAAGCGTTCCTCATTCTCGAGTATCTTTCTTGTTGGCCTAGTTCCCATAAGAAACGTGTCAAATTCAATTTTTCCGAGCTTTTTTGCTATTTTCTTCGCAACCTTTCCCATATTGTCGAATGCCCCCTCGCACACGATGCATTTTTTCTTATCGCCAGATTTTTTGTTCCTAAGTTTTATTCCGTAAAAATTCGATGGGTCGACATCTATTTCATCAGCGTCGTACAATATGGCGGCAAACATTCTTATCGACTTTCCACGCTCAACATTCGTGGTTCCTGTGAGCAACTGGGCGAATTGCCTTCCGAGGCAGTGGTCGCACACGTAGCCACTCTTCATTATCGTTTCAATTTTTTTGACTATGGTTTCCATTCAATCACCTTGCCATGAGGTTCGACCTCTTTGTAAACCTTTGCCTGAAATGCGTAGAGCTCGCCGGATTTCCAACACCCGTCAGACAGACCCGCTTTGTAGCACAAATTCTTTAGATACTCTCTCATGTTCCATTTGAATTCAATGGGAACTTGCGGCAACAGAAGGCCTGTGCCGAATTCGTGGACTATTATCAGACCGTCTCGTCCGATAACTATCTCTTCTGGTTTTGTCCTTTTCGGTTCTGTGAGAACGGAGAGCTCGACAGTTATTTTGTTGAGCTCATCTGGACGCAACGGCGGGAACCGTGGGTCTCTGCACGCACCTCTGGACGCTTCTATGACGGCATCCGTTAACGGCATTATCGGGTACGGAACACCTATGCACCCGCGCAACTGCCCGTCCGGGTACGTATTAAGAGTGCAGAACGCGCCCTGCTTTCGCTCGAACTCCTCTGAAATGTGGGGACGCTCTTTTTTCTTTCCAAGTGTGTAGTTATCGACGACGTTACGTGCAAGCTTTACCAATTCTTCGTACATAATTAACGTGTTTTGCAAATGTTTAAATTGATGACTGCCTGTCCAAGAAAACGTTGAGGAACGTTATGCATTGTGATGCGAGATATGATGTTGGACCGATTGAAATTTTCTTCCCGTCGATGTCATCAGGAAGTCCGATGTTATCGCCGACCACAAACACGGGGTTGCCGAAGTCCTTTACGTTCAACACGTCCTCTCCGCCTTCGTGAAGAACGAAAACGTTCTTCCCCTCGTTGATCTTTTCTTCAATGAGCTTGCCAAATGACATATCACGCAGAGTTATTCCGGGGTTGCTCTTCCCATAAAGGATTTTGTTTATCCAAAGCCCTATCGCGCGCTCGTCCGGAGAAACGCGCCTTATGTTTGATGTAATCGTAATAACTTTTGGTGAATTCGGAGGTCCGTTGAGTGAAATGTGAATTACATTGTCGCGCAATTTGTGCGAGATCCACAGGGCAGAAATCACGGCGCGTGCTATCAAATCAACGCGACCTGAGCCTGGCAAGTCTTTTACATTGAACGGTCCGGTCGGTCCTTTTTGTGAGTAGAGTATAAATTCACGCATGAAGAAATTTCTCAATAAGAAATAAAAAGATGAAATAGCGGGGAGTGGATTTGAACCACCGACCTTCGGGTTCCTCATAAGGTATTATGAGCCCGACGAGCACTCCAGGCTGCTCCACCCCGCTTTGATAAAAAATCTTGACACTATAAATATAAATAGGTAAACTATTTTAAGTTTTGTCTTAGAATTGAGTTTATGGATTTCAAAGAGATAAAAGACCTTGCGATTTCCGCTGTTGTACTGTCGTTCGTTTTTTCGTACTCAGGGATATCTAACTTAAGCTCCCTCCCAAAAAATTTCATAATAGCACTTTTTAGCGTTTCATTCGCTTTCATCTTCCATGAGCTCGCCCACAGGTATTTTGCACGAAAATTTGGGTGCTACGCTCGTTTTGAGATGTGGTCGTATGGACTTTTTCTTGCAGCAGCGTTTTCCATACTTACAGGGGGGAGATTTTTCTTTGCTGCACCAGGAGCGGTTGTCATTTATCCACGCATAGACCTTTGGGGAAATGTAAAAAGAATATCAAGAAAGGAAAACGCAATCATCTCGGCAGCGGGCCCAACAATGAACATGGTACTTGCAATTGCATCATTCTTGCTGCTTCTCTATCCATGGGGTGAAGTCGTGAAAGAAATACTTGCATTTTCAATAAATGTGAACACGTGGCTTGCGATTTTCAACCTTATACCAATTCCACCACTGGATGGATCGAAGATTTTCTTCTACAGCATAAAGTGGTGGTCAATAATATTCCTGACGTCGTTGTGCCTATTCTTCTTGCTTTGATAGAATTGTGAGCTTTCCGAATTTTCCGACTGAGAGTTGAGACACACCATTCCAAACCCTTATGTATCCGTTCTCTATTTTAATTTTCATTCCTTCTTTAATCTTAAGTGCATCGTCTCCCCAGAACGTGATAGTGATTTTTCCACTGTCATCTTCGAGGGTTGCATTCATGACGAACGTCTTCCCAAATTTTGTCTTCACTTCACGTGGGTCTTCAACACCGGTCACTGTACCTTCAACATTGACATTTCTCATGCCTTCAACGAGTTCTCTAATTTTCATTCTCATCACCAAAAGTATTTAATTTATCGATAAAAAATATATAAAGTGATGTAATGCCTGATATCGTTGTTGGTCGTGACTTTAAAGATCTTGAAAAGTTCGAAAAGATTGGGACATTGAGAGTGGGAAAACACATAGTCGGTACAGGCGAAGATGCGCATTTAACATCTCCAATACTCATCGATGCTCTTCGGCCTCATTGCATGATAGTTTGTGGCAAACGTGGTGGCGGGAAGAGTTACACGCTTGGTGTTCTGGTTGAAGAGCTCAAGAAAGTTAGAAAGGATATACGCAAGAATTTATGTTCACTTATCATAGACACGCAAGGAATATTCTGGACGATGAAGTACCCAAATGAAGATGACCGAGACCTTCTCAAGAAGTGGGGTCTTGAGCCCATGGGAATTGACGTGAAGGTTTACGTTCCGTTTGGCCAGAAGGAACTTTTTGAAAAAGCTGGTGTGAATTTCGACGGCACGTTTTCAGTATCGGCGTCACAGCTCGCCCCAGACGACTGGCTCTACGTTTTTGGAATCGGAATGAATGATCCGTTGGGAATACTTCTCGAACGCGTCATAACGAGGATGAAAAAATCAAAAGACTCATTTTCAATAGATGACATAATAAATGAGATACACACAGAGGAGGGTTTCGACAACGAAAAGCTCGCACTTGAAAACAGATTCATTGCAGCTAAGATGTGGGGCATATTCGGAGAGACGAAAATGCCAACCATACTTGAATCGGAGAAGTCGACTGTGCTTGACGTGTCCATGACGCCTTCGAACGTGCGCACGCTTCTCGTTTCAATCGTGCTCAAGAAAGTCCTTGAGGACAGGATAAAGGCACGCCGCCAGGAAGAGATGGCCAAGGTTGAGAACGAGGACATAAAGCGAGTTCCACTTTGCTGGGTCATAATAGACGAGGCGCACAACTTCGTTCCGAACGTGGGAAAGGTTGCCTCTTCTGACATACTTTTGAGGATTGTCAAGGAAGGCCGCCAACCAGGAGTTTCAACGATATTCGCCACCCAGCGACCGAACAAACTCCATCCGGACGTCATAGCGCAGAGCGACTTGATAATTTCCCACCGACTTACCGCAAAGTCCGATATAGAGGCGCTTAAGGCGATAATGCAAACGTACATGCTGTTTGACATAGAAAAATACTTGAACGATTTGCCAAGAATGAAAGGTGTTGCACTCGTTCTTGATGATAATTCCGAACGACTTTACAAAATTCAAGTTCGCCCAAGACAATCATGGCATGCAGGATCGAGCCCCCTTGCCATAGATCGGAAGGAATTTTAGGATTTTTCTATAAGGTTCATGATGCTCTTCTTATCCTTGTAGTAAGACTTTATGAATTTTGTTATCTTTTCCATTTCTATTATATCGGATTCAACCATCCAGTTGATAAATTTCTTTCTCCTGGTGAGCTCCGTATTTATTTCCATCAATGAAAGTCCCCTTTCTTTTGAAATTTTGTTGAGAACCCAAGATGAACCAGAATATTCAAATGAGTCTGTTGATGGTACCCAATTGAACACGCGAGTGTAATTTGCTTTCCCATTCTCAGAATCTATGGAACGTATTTCGTCTATTTCTTTCAATCGGCGCGCAGACTTTCCCTTTTCACGAGCGTGAACCATTATTATGATTATATCAAGTGCCTCCAAAAGTCCGATGGGGAGTTCTATTGGTGGGGTCTCTAGACGTTTTAAAATAGCATCCGTAGAACCACCATGCATAGTTGCCAATGACGGATGACCTGATGACATGGCTTGGAATAATATGTACGCTTCTTTTCCCCTGACTTCCCCGACGATTATGTAATCTGGATTCTGTCTGAATGATTCTTTTAAGAGATCGAACATTGATACTTCCCCAACACTTGACCCACCAAATCCGAGTCTTGCAACAGATGGTATCCAATTTTCGTGCGGGAGATTGAGCTCACGTGTGTCTTCTATGGAAACGATTTTTGCTTCCGGCGGTATGAAAAGTGATATTGCGTTCAATAAAGTTGTCTTCCCCGTTGATACACCACCGCACACGAGTATGTTCTGCCCATTTTCAACGATGAACCATAAGTACGCAAGCATTTCCGATGACAACGTGCCATCTTTTATCATTTCAATTGGCGTGAAAGGAATTTCCTTGAATTTTCTTATTGAGAATGTGGGACCCTTTGTTGTGACATCGTTTGCAAGTGATGCCTGCACACGAGAACCGTCCGGCAGAGCTCCGTCTAAAAGCGGTTCTGCATAACTTATGTACCTGTCGCATTTCTCAGCGAGTTTTATGACAAATTCACGGAGCTCCTCTTCATCGTCAAAAACTATGTTTGTTCTTATGGAGCCGTATTTTCTATGGACTATATAGGCGGGAATGTTGACGCCATCAACACCAATATCTTCGATGTTTGGATCATACATGAGCGGTTCTATTCTATTGAGTCCAACAAAGTCCCTGTAAACATAGTACATTATCCTCAAATACTGAACCGGCGTCATTTTCATGTTGTATTCCTTTATTACATACTGGACCTTTGACTCCAGATACTTTATCAATGTCGTGTTCTGTTTTATTTTTGACAAACTGACATCTATTACCTGTATCAGTCCTTCACGTATTTTTTTGAACATTTTCTTTTCTTCTGGTGCCAAGATAGGTTCGACAACATTGTAAATTATTTCATCAGAAATAGGATTCCAGTTTATGGATGCATACGCATAAGGTTCTATCAGTGGATAACGCACGATTTTCTTTTCTTTTATGTCAGGTAAGGATATGATATGTGGATTTTGCTTTATTGAGAATTTTGGAAATCTTGAATCGAGTTTTATGTTATCTTCGTACTGGATATTAACTTTTTTTCCGGTCATGGACGACAAAAGCTGCGATGCTCGAGTCCCTGATATTACATGTTTATTCTTTTTTTTCTTCCCAAACAATTTAAAAAAGTCGAGCATTCGACTACCCTCGCCTTTTTTGAGGTGTTCTTGATTTTCTCGACTTGCCTATTTGGACTATTCCTCTGAATCTTGCACAACTCGGGCACACATACATCTTGTGTTCCACTTGACTAACAAATCTCTTATCAACGGATTTCATAATTGTCTTATCAAGATGGAAACCCCGCTTTATGACTATTGCCTTGTATCTTGGGACAAGTTTTCCACAGAATGCACAACGGACCATCTTTTCATGCCCGCGCGATTTTGTATGGTCGTACGTTCTTTTATATGGCGCTGAAATAACTACCACCTCTACTAAATAATTTCCATTTAATTTTAAATAACTTCTTTTTAAACTTAATGTCATGTACAAATTTGACGACTGGGCCACCGCTGACGCGGCTGTCGAGGTCGAAAGCGACACGTTGAACGGACTTTTCGAAGAGTGTGGCGTCGCGCTCGAGCGCTTCATGGTCGGGAACGTCAAGTGCTTGAAGCATAGAACAATTAAAACATCTTCTAAAACGCTCGAGGGTCTTCTCTTTTCGTGGTTGAATGAGCTCATCTACCTCAAAGACGCGGAGAACTTTTTTTTCGCGTCGTTTGACGTTAACGTTGACAAAAATGATGGTGGGTACGAATTGACTGCCGATGGGTGTGGACAGACGTTTTCCTCGACGACGAGCTCAAAGCACGACGTGAAATCGTGCACGTACCACAAGTTGAAAGTCGTGCACGACGTGAAATGGCGTGCGACGTTCGTTTTGGATGTGTGATTGCATGATGTACACAACAGGTCCGATTGCGTTTCTGGCGCTCGCTGCCATACTCGTCTCTCTAATAGCGGTCAAAAAGTACAAAATCGCAAAGGACGTCACGCTTGCCATAATCGTTTCTTGGGTGATCACGTTTGCGCTCAAATTCATCGTCCGTGAGTCACGCCCGTACAACCGCGTGCTTTACATTCCATTCACGCACATAATCGATTATTCGTTTCCAAGTTCGCACTCCGCCGTGGCGTTTGCCATCGCCTGCGTTCTTGCAAAGGAGATAAACACGAAGACACACGATGGCAGGGCGCTTGAGCTCGCGGTCTTTCTTGTGGCATTTCTCGTGGCAGAGTCGCGCGTGTATTTCGGATTCCACCACGTTCTTGATGTTGTCGTCGGGTCGTTGATTGGGATTTTCATCGGAGAAGCCCTTTAGAAAAGGGCTTCAGCCGAAACTTTCTTTGGGTCCTTCAGAAAAGCCTCTTAGAAGCCCTTTCTTAAGAAGAAAGGTCTTCATCGGAAAGAAAATTTTCTCTAAGAAGCCCTCTTAAGAAGAGCGCTTCAAAAAAGCCCTTTAGAAAAGGGCTTCAGCAAAACCCTTTTAGAAAAAGGGTTTTATCCGAGAAACCTTCTTAAAAAGAAGGTTTCATCCAAGAATCTTTAAGGGCTTTAGCAAAACCCTTTCTTGAAAGAAAGCGTTTTATCGTAAAGAACTTGTTCTTTTCTACTTTAGCTCTTGATAAAGATCTTTCTCTCGAGAAAGAGCTTTAGGGAAAGAAATGAACCTCAAAGGAAAACCGCAAGGTTGTCCTTTAGGAGTGGGCCTGCCCGGATTTGAACCGGGGACCTCTACGTTATCAGCGTAGCGCTCTGACCAGACTAAGCTACAGGCCCGTCTCCTAATAAATAAAGTTGACAAATTTAAAAACGTTTGTCGGACATAAGTTTTCTCAGTTTTGTGAAGAAATTCTGCTCCTTGAACTCGGCGAGCTTCAACGGAGTGCCGCGCGTGATTTTTATTTCGTCGCCACGGTTCATGTACTTCTCGACGTGTCCGTCTATTATGACGTAGCAGTCGTTTTTCTCGAGTTCAACTGTCATATCGGTTCCCATTGGAACGACAGTCGGCTTTATCCTCGAGTTGAACGGGGCGATCGGTGTTATCGAGAAAATGTCGAGCTTTGGATATATTATAGAGCCGCCGACGGAAAGGTTGTACCCGGTCGAACCGAGAGGAGTTGACAGAATGAGTCCATCGCCCATGAACGAGAACGTTTCATTGCCGATTGTTACTGAGAGCTTTATTATTTTCGACGGCTTCGGGCGCGTGATGACTATCTCATTCGTTGCGTTGACCCCGAAAACTTTGAGGCGCGGATACTTTCTTATCTTATACCGTTTTTCCGTGACTATCCTTGGATCCTTTATCACTTCGTCGACGTCGCCACGCGTGAGGAATCCTATGCCCTCCGCGCGCAGTGGGAGTATAGGGACGGCCGTTTTGTGGCTCGTCCACAGGAACGTTCCGTCGCCGCCAACGGTGATTATGAGGTCGCCGTGAAAATCCTCAATTTCCTTCCACGGGAGGCCGTGCGCCTCGCCGGTCGTTCGGTCGAACACGACGTTCTTTATCTTCTTGGCGAGCTCCGACGCCTTTTTGAAAACGTTCTTTTTCGGCTTTGATACGACCATGACTTTCATAACATCACCGTAAGTATTTGGAATGAATTAATTTAAAAATGAGCTCTCAACGAATTTAAATTTATTACGATAATTTAATATTATTAAAGGTGTGGGGATGTTAAATCGTAGATATATAATTTTAATTATGGTAACTTTATCACTTATCAATATCTCGTTCTCAATCTCAACCCAATACCTTGATTCTTACATAAAATCAAATTACATAATACAAAACGGCACGCTCG
>WALQ01000019.1 GCA_015522745.1 Candidatus Aenigmatarchaeota archaeon | reverse complement strand
TATGTATACCACGCAAACAGCACGGAAAAAAGTGCTACGCCAATTGAAAAATACAATTCATACATTATTTCACACCTCCATGCCTTTATTCTGAAAGAAATTTTTTAAATGTTTTTTTTCACATAGTCTCGATGAGCTCCCTGCCCGATAAAACTCTGTAAGTGAACTCTATCAGGAATGGAGAAACAATAAGCACAATCATCTCGACTATCGCCTGCCACGAGCGGAGCTCATAATAGAAGAAAACGGCAAGTGAGAGTACACACATAAAGAACCCAAGCAGCGAAACAACCGATTTGCTGTCCTTGAAGTTCGCGAGGTTCACGAACGAGAATATTATGAGAAAACCGGAGCTGCCGAGGACGGAAATGCTTGAAAGGTCGAAGAAATTTGCGATTATAAGCGTTAGAAACGACGTTATGAGCAACCCCTCAATGGGTTTGCTCCAAATCTTATCCTCCATGAACTCGGGAAGCTCACCGTCCTTCGCGATTATATAATTCATTCTCGCAGACCCGTACAAAGTCGCGTTTATGGCGGAGCCCGTCGAAAGCAGCGCTGCCACAGCAATGAGAACGAACCCGATCTTTCCGAGAAACGGCTTTGCCGCCTCGGCCAGGGCGTAATCGCGCGCGCTGACTATCTGGGCTGCCGAAAGGTTTTCAACGGCAACGAATGAGACGAGCACGTACAAAACTGTCACGAAAACAACGGATATGTAAAACGCCTTCTCAACGTCAACGAGACTTTTCGCATCTTCCGACGCGTTTGATATCAATTCGAATCCTTCATACGCAAGGAAGATTATCATTCCACCGGAAACGAGATTTCCAATGGGCGCCGAGGAGAGTACGTTTTCGACCCTCGTAAATATCAGACCGCCGACAACGAATATCCCGAGTATGAGAAGCTTCGTCACGACGATGACCTGCTCCGACTCGCCGACCGCCTTGCTTCCGAGTATGTTCAAAAATGTGAACAGAAGCACCACAAACGTTATGAGGATGTGTTTCGTCGGAAATGGAAAGAACGTTGCTCCATAGCTCCCAAATGTGTATGCGTACAGGGAAAGCATGACTATATAGCTCATCAAAAGAAGTATATTCAATCCACCAGTGAAAACACCCGTGCCGAATTTCTTTATCAGAAACTTGACTGTTCCACCACGAGACGGGTACTTCTTAGTCAATTTCGCATAAGAGTAAGCAGTCACAAGGGCAACGACGCCCGCTATCAGAAATGAAATCGGAGCTCCCTTGCCGGCAATTTGAACCGACAGGCCGAGAACGGCGAAAATCCCGCCACCGACCATTCCACCAATTCCTATGGAAATTATTTCAAGAAGGCTGAGCTCCTTCATTTGATCTTCCTCAGCGACTGCTTGATGAGGTATATGATTCCACCCGTCTTCGGCATTCCGTGCCCTGGAAGAAGGTACATGATATTCAAGTTCATGAGACGCTCAAGAGAATCTATAAGGAGCTCCCTATCACCGCCTGGAAGGTCGTATCGTCCGGGGCCGTCTGAAAAAAGCGTGTCTCCCGAAATGAGTATTTTCCGTCTTTCGTCATAGAGGCATATCGACCCTGGGCTGTGGCCGGGCGTGTGAATGACCTTGAACGAGAACCTCGTCGTCTCTATGACGTCCCCCTCGTGAAGAACGCGGTCAACGGTAACGGATTTGGCAACTTTTCTGAATCGCTCCGCAAGCACGTTTCCCGTCTCGAGATTCTTCTTCTCCGCGGCGTGGATGCACACGGGAATCTTCAAGAGGTCACGGAATTTCTTGTCCCCACCGCTGTGCGCAAAGTGGGAGTGTGTGTTCACGATCATCTTTATCTTGTTTGGATTGAAGCGCAAATTCTCTATCTCATCGCGGATTTCCTTGAAGTATATCCCAGAACCAGTGTCCACGATTAGCTCCCCATCTATGAAATAAACGTTCGAATCGAACCCGACCCCGTCGAAAAGATAAATCCCCCTGTACGGTTGCATAGTATCAATTAACTTTGTCATCGAATTTTTAAATTCTTTGCATATCTGACGAGCTCACGAACGCCTTTCGGAAGGTAGGAAAGCATCTCAACCGCGATCTTCTCATACTTCTCGTTCCTGAACATTTTCAGAATGCGCTCCTTTTCGGGAATGAGCTCCGCAATGACGCGGACCTTCATGTAATCAAAAAGCGTGTACGATTCCTCGAGCGCCATCCTGTACGCAAAGGAATAGAGGTCGAAGTCAACGCTCTTTGCGGCGAAGTACTCGTCTACGATGTAACGCACGAAATCGTTGTCGATTTCATTGAAGTCGCGCAGGATCTCTTCGCGCGCCATCTGAACGAGGAGTGCAATGTAATTAACTCTCTCATCAACAAGGAATTTCGTGTACCTGACTTTTATGACGGCTCGTTCGCGCGTGGCGTGAACGTAGTCCTCGCTTCCGACGTAAAACTCGATTGAATCCGTTGGAAGCACGACTTTGTTCAGGGCGATCGCAAGCGCACCCGCGACGTCAAAATCGAATGGATTGTCTATTTTTATTCTCATATCGGAAACTCACCTGATTCCAAGCGTTCTCTTATGCTTGTGATGTTTGAATTGTACGCGCTCACCATGTCCGAGAGGTCGTCCACGAGAAGCAAGTCGCCGCTCCTCGTGACGTTCCCCATGAAAAGCGTTTCCACCAGCGTGCCCTTCGGATTCGTAAATTTTTTAACGACCTTTGATGAGCTCTTCAAAATTTCCAAAAAACCATCGACCGTCACGAACGTTATGGCCTCTCCCGTGCTGTTCTTCCGTATCATCATATAACAATTTGCGGACAAATAGTAAAAAGATTCCTTTCCGTGCGATTTCTCGTAAACGATCCTTTCAAACGGTGTCGTAATCGTGTACCCAAACTTTTCCGGCCCGTTGAACTTTGCGACGCTGCCAACGAAAGCACGCCTTCTATGAACGTTGAAATCACTGTAAGCGCGCACTTCGTTATCTCCCTGGGACGCTATCAAAACCGCGCTGTAATTCCCCAACGTCGTGTTCGACCATTTTAGTTCGACTTCACCGCTTCCGTTGACAGTAGCGTTCATTTCAACCGTGCGGTTGTTTCCAATGATTATGAGCGTCAGGTTCACCGTCCCGTTTGCAACGACATGCGCGTTGAAAGTCACGTTTGCGCCTTCCGTCCCATTGACGACGTCAAGCGACGCACCTATGGGTGAATCGTACGTAACGTTTATCTCCACATCATCGACGACTTCCGCTCTTTGCTCCGTGTCGTTGATGTAGATTATCGGGAACACGGTCACAACAACTTTCTTTTCGTTCGGTCCGTCGAACGTCATGTTCTCCACGAAATTCTCAGGATAGCGCCCATGGAAGCTTTCGTTCGGATAATGCTCGTCAGGGCGAACCATGGGAATAGTAACGTTCGTCTCCTCGTGCGTCTTCAGTGTGTACGTTATGTTCTTCACCTTGGCGCCCTTTGGTATGTCAAACTCGTAAACTTTCACGGGAACCATCGGCTTGTTGTAGTCCATCACATAATCGGCTGAAGGCGTTCCATTGAAAATGCTTTTTGCGGAGACGTTCAATCGCTCGCTCACTTTCGCGCGATAGTGGCCATCAGAGTACTCCGTCTTGTACGCCAGCTTTCTCAGGAAATAATTTTCTCTCAGCGTTATCATCGGATCGCCGTACAGCGTGCGCTGGAAATAATCCTTCAGAAGAAGCTGGCGCTTGGCCAAAGAGATGGAATGCTTTATTTTATTCAATGCCGTCTTCTCATCGTACGTGCGGACGCTCGTGCTGAAAGGCCGTGCCGCCCGACCAAGCGTTCCACCGCGCCCAAATATGTGGAAGTAGCCCATAAAGTTTGCAACGCTCATCGGGTCGTGGACTATGCCCGTTGCTCCGTAGTAAGCCAGCGACGAGTGAATAAATGCGCTGTTGGGATTCGCGCCCATTGAATGGTCGTCGTAAATGAGCGATGAGTGGTTTATGACGTCTCGCGCGCTCACCCGCGGGGAATCGTCCGGATACGGATCAAACACGAGGTCCCTGTTCTCAGGGTCCTCGTCGGGTGGAAGTATCCACGTTCCGTTGTCGCCGAGTCCGAAGAAGAAAACAAGATTCTTGTTCTTCAAGTCATGGACGATGTTCATCGTCGGCCTGGGAAGATGTGAAATGCGTCCATGCTTTATGAAGTTCCACCAGTCAACCTCGTCGAGCGTGTACTTGAACGTGAGCGCCCAATTCACGTAGCTTTGTATGCCGAGCTCCTTCAATATCTGCTGGACGAAGTACTCCTCGAGCTGATACCACGTCAAGTACTGGTCCAAGAAATCATCACCCTCGAACTGGGACATGTCCTGAATGCGCTCCTCCGCATAGCGCTTCGTGTTCAGTCCGAGAGATCTCGTCGCGATCTCCGCAAGAAACGCCGACTCCATTCCGCCCGGAACGAGGTCGACATATCTCGAGTGCCTGTACTCGCCAATTATGAGCGCCTTTTTCGTCCTTGAATTGAAATCGTTTGCATTTTGAATTTGCAACGGGTCGACTATGCGCCCCACGGAAAAATCGCGGTTTCCATCGAGGTTTGTGTCCGCGTATACGATGTCCGTGTAAAGTGTGTCACCGTCGTAATTGTTGAGCACTTCAACCCCCGGGTCTTGAAGGTAGCCGTACGGAGTGCCGAGAAGGTATATGAAAAACTCGTCCTTTGCCTTGAGGAGCGGGTCTCGCCTTTCCTTCACCCACCTGTAAACGTTGTCTATCCTCACCTCCGTGTCGAAGATTTTGTTGTGTATGTTGCTCGAAAAGTTCTTGTACTCCGGGTCGACATCAATGACTATCGGAACCGACTTCCTGAACCTGAAAATCTGCGGTGCGAACGCGCTTAAATTGTCGTGGGCGTTGACGACCGTGATTGAGTTGACGCGCCTTGCGTTGTCCTCGATGAATTTTTCGAGGTCGTTGACGATTGTGGCGTTCGGCACGCCGCAATCGAACGTGCACATGACGTTTTTGTTTCGGAAATCTCCGTCTGCGTCCATACTGAGCTGCGCGTTCGTCATTGTCGCTATCTTTCCCGCCAAGATGTCGTTCGAACGGTTTCTGTCAATTATTATGACGTTCTTCGGGTCCCAATTTTCCTTGATGAATTCCCTGTCCTTGATCACATACCCGCCGAACGCGTTTTGAAAGCGCGAAACGTTTTTCACGCCTATGTAGAATATCTCATTCGGACTATAGCGCCGCACGAAATCCGAAATGCCGTCAAAGTTGTCGTACGTTTCGTTCCCAGAGCGCCATGTCTCGTACACGATCACCGGCAGGTTAAGTACGGACGCGAAGAGTGTGTCGTAGAAGCCGCCGCCAGTGATGAACAAAAGATGCGACCGCTTCTTCGACTTTTGGACGACGTCCGCACTTGCCGTGGTCAATGTTCCGTTAACGGGGATGATCAATGTGAGATTCAAACGTCCTATCGTCTTTATGTCCGGCTCGTAGAACAAAACGTTGTGCGTTCCATCGTGATTGTTGTAATAGCTCATGAGCTGGCATTCGCGCCCCTCGAGATAAATTTTCATGTGGTAGAAGTCGAAATCGTCTTCGTACGGTTGTCCACCCTCAGTTATGCGCACGGTCGCGTTGAAAAAATCGTCTTTCTTCTTCACGGATTCAATTGTTGCATTGATCATCGGCTCATCTTGAACGAGAACGAGGTAGCGCGTGTCGTTGAGGTCACCACTCTTCCACGCCATGACCTCGTGCCAAAGGATAATCCTGGGCTCCGTCGAGCTCTCTATGGGCGGATAATTGTACGTCCCAATGAGCTCCCCATCCGCGTAAACGTCGAACGTCGTGACGTTCCGAACGAGCGTGATGTTGACGAGTCTGTGTTTGTAAGGATTAGAAGAATTTAACGTATAAGAATGAAGGAACCCATTCTCTCTTGAGTGTAAATATAGATAATTTGCATCATCCGTATCTAGACCAACTACAAAATAATTTGAATTGTCAAAGTATATGCCCTGTGTCGTTCGCCCATAACCTTCTTTATCGAAAGTGAACGTTATCACATATCTATCTC
>WALQ01000018.1 GCA_015522745.1 Candidatus Aenigmatarchaeota archaeon | reverse complement strand
TTCGCACAGAATGGACAGATGAATTCAGTGATAGTAGTTGGCGCAAACGCAAAACCATCTGACGTTGTCGGAGCAATAGACTTGGCAGCAGGAATGGCAAGCGTTGGAAAGGAAAGCACATTGAACGTACCTAGTTCAGCGGGTTCGGCATCCATATCCGGTGAGGGTGTGATGTTGGACACAGAAGGGACAAAGCTATATTACGGAGACCAAATAAACAAGGTTAGAGACGTTGTAACGTCATCCGACTTGCCGACACTCTTGAAGAAGAGCACATTCACAGACGACGACGGAAACAACTACGACTACACACAATTCATAGAACTCGGAAGCAACGCATTCACATTCGGTCAGCCAGACTCTGGTGAAGATCCTGTGATGTACATTGCAATGAACACTGACTCAAGTCATCCATTGTACACAGGAGAAGTCGACTTCAACAAAGTTGTTGACTTTACAGTCGCCGCATCCAAAGGTCAGTCAATTGAACTCTTCGGAAAACAATACACAGTTTCATCCGACACAACAACAGACAAGCTCGTTCTCTATGGCTCTGCAAACGAAGTGAGCCTTCAGAAGGGAGATGAGAAAACGGTCGAACTCGGCGGAAGCAGCTATGACATCAAGGTCATAGGTTTCGACAGCGACAAAGTCGTTCTTTCCGTAAACGGAAACATAGACAACGTTCAACAGGGTCATTCAAAGACAATAGGCGGCGTAAAGATATACGCAAAGACCGTTTCGTCTTGGGATAACGGAAACCAGGGTGTCGCAACACTTCAGCTTGGAAGTCAGAAGTTGACACTCGAAAACAACGAACCAGTCATGGTTGGTGACAACGAAGATCAGGTGGATGGAACGAAAGTCGAATTCTCTGGAACACCAGATGCACTTTCGTCAATAAAAATACACGTCTTCGCAAAAGACAGCGACCACAACAAGATAAAAGTCGGCGACAAGTTCGAAGACCCAGTATTTGGAACGTTCGACGTTGATTTCGCTGCTGTTAATCCAGCATTGAAGGACTCTTCAAGAGACGAAATCAAGCTCAGAACATCTGGAGACCACAAGGCATACGTGACATTCACGGACAGATATGGAAACACGAAGGACGTGTACTTCGCATATGACAACGCAGGAACAATATCAACGACATACGACAGTGAAACAACACACAAAGTCGAACTCGTTGAGGGTGCGGCTGCAGCAGAGGATGAGTACATATACCTCGCTCCTGCTGACGACAAGAGAACGCACCTTGTGAAGGTCAAGAACATACACGCAGACGACGATGGAAACGCAGACGACTACGCGGAGTTCTACGACGTCATGAGTGGAGTCACATACAAGACAAAGGAATTCAACTACAACGCAACATCCTCGAAAACAACGACATTGACAGTTGATGGAAAGCAGTACACTGTGACATTCTCACCTGGTCCGAAAGTTGCAGTAACATACGACGACAGCAAGACTGTTGTGTACCCTGCAATGGAAGCAGCAAAGGGAGAAGACATCGCGTTGTTCTCTGACATAACAGGTCTTAACATACCAAGCACATCAAAAATAGTTCTTCCAACAGGAACAGAAACAGGATGGGCGAACGCGACGAGTGGAAGTACGTTTGAAGTTGGTTCGTTGACATACTATTATAAGACCAACGTTGATGGAAACTTGACAGAAATTAAAGTAAATGCAACATCATATCCAGGAGTCCTCATCAAGGAGGAGAAGGACACATCGAACGCAGAAAACGTTGTGTACATAGAAACGGCTGATAGCACGAGTAGCCACAAGATGGGATACGCAGCACCTGTATTTACAGGAGCTAACTCAGGAGCAATATCAACAAGCAGCGATGACGTGACAGATTACATTGACTACTACGGAACATTTGCAGAGAAAGATTCGTCCACAAGTGACCAGCCTATCGTGACTGTCTACTACCCAGACAACCAGATGTACTTCACGGCAGCATTGCTCTCGAGTGATGCTACAATCTCGACATCTGGCGCAACGTCCGGTCAGACAATCACATACAACGAAGCAGTTCCAGTGACGGCAAACATCGCTTTGCTCGACAGCGAAGTGAGCTCAGACATCAAGGCATCCGAGAATTTAATCTTGGTCGGTGGACCTGCTGTCAACAGTCTCGTGGCTGAGTTGTTCGCAAGCGTGTACAACTTGACACCTGACGAAAACGGCAAGATCTACGGAGCTCAGCTCAAACAGGCAGGAATACTCCAGGAAGGACAGGCACTCATACAGGTATTCAACGACAAGTTCGCAACCGGAAAGACAGCTTTGGTTGTCGCTGGTTACGACGCAGCAGACACAAGATACGCATGCAGCGTGTTGCAGAACTACGCACAGCACACAGACGTTTTGACAGGAGAGAAGGCAGTCTTGACGACTCAGTAAGCCTTTCCCTTTTTTCTTTTTTTTCTTTTTGGATTTTAGAAAACGATTAACTCAGTTTCTCAATGCCGTCGTGACGCATGACGAACACGTCTTCAACGCGTATGAACTTCTTTCTCATGTACACGCCCGGCTCTATCGTGAATACCATCCCCTCCTTGAAACGCTCCTTTGACTTTATGGAGACATTTGGGAGCTCATGCACAGCTATGCCGACGCCATGCCCGAGGGCGTGTGGAAAGTACTTCGAGTAAGAGCCCATCACCTTTCTGACGCCGGCGCAGAATTCGCTTATTTTAACGCCCGGCTTCGCGTGATCGTAGGCGTATTCAAACACATCCGACACGACGCGCTCAAGCTCACTCGGTGGATTGAACATTCTTGTCATGTCGGACGAGTAACCGTTCCACAGACCGAAATCGATGAGCACGGTTTCGTCGCGCCCTATGGCGTGGTCCGTGTTTATGTGATGGACGTGCGGTTTCGTGGAAACGATTGTTGGAAACGATTCGTAATACCCGGCGCGCGCCGCAAGGAGCTCAAACTGCTTTGCGACCTCCATTTCAGTGCGGTCGAAGATTTTGAGGTGTTTGAAAATCCTCAGGGCGTCGCGGCACGTTTTTCGTATATTTGCTATCTCGCGCTCGCTCTTGATTTCGCGCATCTTCTCGAGCTCATTGTGTATGTTCTTGCCGCAGAAGTTGTCCGAGTACTTCGTCTTAATCTCCTTGTAGGAATTGATTATCTTTCCGCGCCCCTGGTAATCGAACTTGGTTGTGTAGAACGTGAAGCGCCCGCGCTCGTAGACGAGGACGCCGTGGCCGAGGAATTTGTAAAAATAATAAAAATTTGGGTTGGGTGGAAATGAAAAGTTTGGAATGGCCACAGAGTCAAACTTTTCCAATTCCATGTCATCACTGATGTTCAAAGTCGCGCAGCGTCAATATCCTTATGCCACGCGTGCTGACACGCTCCTGATAGCCCATGCAAACTATGTAGCGGACGTTCTTCTGCTTCGAGAGGTTGATTATCGCCTGATTCACCTTTCCATCGAAGACTACTGCGTATATGTTGCTGTAGTTCATCATGAGGTTCTGGAGCTCATTTATGGGCGCCTTTGCCATCGTCTGTCCGTGCTCGTTGACCAAATAAGCAGCGCGTGTTCCGACTATTTCTTCGAGCAGGCGGCCAAAAAGCTTTTTGTTGCCTTCGTTTTGAGCGGTGGTGTGATTGTTATTGTTCGTGCTCTTTTCGTGATTGTGGTCGTGATGGTGCTTTTTTATATTGAACTCGTCCATTACCAAATCCGCTGGTATCTTGTCACGAAGGGCCTTAAACACTTCCTTCTTCGTGAGCTCCTCGACTTCCTTTCCTTTCGGCCCGTGCGCAACATAATCTATTTCCGCTATATCGAGCAACTTTTTGAGGTCGAGCTCGCCTCCGCGGTCTCCATCGAGGAACGCTGTTGTTGTTTTCTCCTTTGAGAGCTCTGCAATGACATCAGGTATCTTAGAGCCTTCAATGGCTATCGTGTTCTTGATGCCATATTTCAGCAGGTTCACAACATCTGCGCGCCCTTCGACGATGATTATGTCCTCTGACTTCAGCAAATCTGGCCCACAACTGAGTCCCTTGTACTGGCTTATTTCCGCTGTTCGAACAGCTTGGCGTATCTGCTCTGTGATCGCTTGTGAGTTTGGTATGATATCTTCCATAAGCGACTTCATAAGATCTTTTGCCCTGTCTATGACGAATTTCCTCTTCTGTGAGCGGACGTCTTCAACACTTGTGACCTTAATTTCAGAATCGCAGGGGCCAACTTTCTCTATCGCCTCCAACGACGCTGCTATCAAACACGTCTCCGATGCATCTAAACTCGATGGAATTATTATGGTTGCGTGCGTCGTGCCGTTCTCACTTTTGACATTGACTTCAATTCTCCCTATGCGCCCAGTGCGCTGGAGCTCACGCAAGTCCAAGTCCGAGCCGAGCAAACCCTCCGTCTGGCCGAAAATGGCACCGACTATGTCGGGCTTCTCCACTATGCCTTTCGCCGTGAGCTCTGCATTTATTAAATATTTCGCGAAACTTTGCGACAATTTTGCCATGCTTAACACCTCTTTAGGGCTACGCATAACTTAGAATAAGCCTCATCATCCGGTGAATCATTTGACTATAATCTAAGTTCGTGAACATAACCCTAATAGAAAGATGAAAGAAAAATATATAAATGTTGGAGATGGTGTAAATACCCGATTGGAGTAATCAACGCTCACAAATATAAATTACTTCGACAATTATAATTATGGTACTCGAAATGCTCGTCGGGCCAAAGAAGGCGGAGCGGCACCCGCTCGAAATATTCATAATATCAATGATTTACACGATAATATCTATACTCATCGCGCACGAGCTCTTTCCATCGGAAACGTCCATACTTTCCATAGCATTCATAACGATAATGTTTGTTCCTCTGTTTCAATCAATGTTTATACTCGAAGAGGAACGCGAGGAAAAGGACATCGACTATGAACATAAGGTTCCTTTTCAGGAGCATTCAAAACTACTCATGATTTTCACATGGTTCTTCCTCGGGGTTGTGGTCGCGACAACAATAGTTTACACGTTCTTTCCTAGTTACAATATAATATCAAAAGATGCATTTTCATTGCAGGTAAAAACGATACGGGCAATACACAATCACACGACTGGAAATTACATTAACACAACAACTTTCACAAGAATATTTATGAACAACACGAAAATACTGCTGCTCATATTTTTACTTTCATCGCTCTCCGGGGCGGCCGGGCTCTTCATACTTGCGTGGAACGCGTCCGTAATAGGCGTATTTTCGTCGCTTGCCATAGCCGAGCTCGAGAAAACCCACGGACTAATATACTCGTATATAGTCGGACTAACAACCTCGCTGCTCTCGATATCGCTGCATGGAATACCAGAGATAGCAGCGTACTTCCTAGGGGCGTTCGCTGGTGGCATAATCTCCGTGAGTATAATACGTGAGAAACACAAAACAAAAGAAATGACGCAAATTATAATGGACTCGTTGGAAGTTCTTATGGTTGCTGAAGTCCTCATATTTTTTGCGGCCATGATAGAATCTCTTTATTAGGTGATAAAAATGAAAATTGCAGTTGCATCAATGGGAGAAACGCTCGATTCGAACGTTTCAGATCACTTCGGTCGATGCCCCTATTACATCATAGTGGATGGGGACGACGTGCGCGCTGTCAAAAACCCCCACGTCGCTCACTCACCAGGGCAGGTGCCGGAATTCATAAAGTCGCTTGAGGTTGACATCATCATTTCCGGTGGAATGGGAAAGCGGGCTATCGAGATTTTCAAGGAAATGGACATACGCGCACTCACGGGTGCACGGGGGACCGTGCGCGACGCCATTGAAAATATGAGCAATTTAAAAAACGAGCCTTGTGAAAGAAGTGAGGACCACTCATGAATGCGAAAGATTTCTACAACGAAACGGCTTTCATATACAACTCGCGTCACGACAACATATACACGAGGCACTTGCGTGATGAAGAGAAGAGGATAATCAAAAAATATGCGCACAGGCGAATCATAGACATAGGTGGCGGCACTGGGTTTCACGAATCGTGGGTAAACGCCGACGCGTCGCTTGAAATGCTGCGCCTCTCGAAGCGGAGAAACGTTCTCGCGGATGCGCGGGCGCTGCCGTTTGAAAACATGTTCGACACGGCGCTCATAATGTTCTCCGTTCTAAACATAACGGGCGTTGGAATAGTCAGCGAGGCAAGGCGCGTTCTGAAGAGCGGTGGAACACTCATAGTTTCCTACGCGACACCGCGTGACAAGACGTTTGCGCCGCCGTGGTCGAAGTGCAAGGACAGTCAAAAGACGATAAGGATTGTGGGGCGTAAACTACGGCTGAATCTTTTCTGCGACCTCATGGATGACATAGAGCGCATTGGATTCAGGCACGTGAAGACGAAGAACGTTTTCGTTTTCAAGCGGCCGATATGGAACAGAAGTGATAAAATGAGTTTCGCGACGAAAATTTTGTTTTTACTCGACGCGCTGCCACTGATGGGAAGAATGAAGATTTCTGTGTTCAAGCGGGTCGATTGAGCTTTTCCTTCGCCTTCTTCACGTCAGCAACTATGACGCCGAAGCCGAACTTGCGTGCGATGGCCTTCTCGACGTCGCTAACGGAGCTCACTATGAAGAAATTCGGTATGGACGACAACATTGAAAATATAAGAACTGCATTTTCCATGTCTGAGATTATGCAAAGACCGAAGCAGTTACCAATTGAAGCGCCGTCCGCAAACACAACGCCATTGGCGTGCTTTTCGATCGGATGAACGACTATCGCGCCGTCGACGTCGCGCGCCAATGACTCAAAATCAAGATCCCTTTGAACAACTTCCTTGTCGTAAGAGTCTTTGACACTGGTGAGGTCAATCATTGCGCGCACAATTTTTTTAATCATTTCAAGCCCAGGACTCTTGCGCCGCCCGGACTCATAGTCACTTATAACAGAAGGTGAAACGTTTATTGACTTTGCAACGTCCTTTCCCTTAACGTTAAATGCCTTTCTCCATTTTTTCATCTCAACCCAGGGGACTTGTGAAGACACTATATCCCCCACTATGAGATGAAAAAGTTCCTCTTTCATACCCCACCACAACTGAAATATTAAATGAAAGTTTAAAAAAGATTACAAATCGATTGCTCGCACTGTTTTTCGTCCGTTTCCTTTCGCGCGCGCCGCTGCTGCTTTGACGAGCTCCTCAACTTTCTTTGACAACGCGTCAGAAAAGTCGGATGCTGTGTTCATTCCTTCGGATTTCACGAGTTCTTTAACCTTTGATGCTACTACGTACATTTCAACACCTCCTTCATTTTTCTTTGCACGTATGTTTAAATATGTTCTGTGGTGATTTAGGTTTTTAAAATTAATGGTTGAGTTCCGTTAAATTGTTGGTGGCATAGAAAAATATAGATGAACATTGGTGAGACAACTTGTCAATATAGAAAAATTATCTACTTATAATCATTTGTTCCAATTCTTCCAACATCTTTTTGACTCTTGGTTGTTCAAAATGTTTTCTCGCAGGTTCTAATATTTTAATTAGTTTCTCAGCAACAGCATTCTTTAAATCAATGGGATGCAGCTTTTTTGTGAGAAAGTCTTTTTCAACATCTTCGTACGAGTAATAGGTTATATTTCCACCAAATTTTTGGGGCCTTTCTACAAACAATTCTGATTTTTCGTCTTTGAATATCAAATATTTTACCCAATCTAAAACTGGATTGAATTCAACCTCGCCTTCAGGGCAAAACGCATTTTTTATTTTTCTTCTTATTTCTTCTGGAGAGTCATGTATAAAGATGCACGTATCTGGTTTTGATTTGCTCATTTTTAACGCTGACCATAGCTCCTGTAATCTATCTTTCGGGACTGGCCACACAGGGGGTTTTCCCAGGCCTAAAATCAAATGATGATGAACCGAAACAGGCTTAATTTTATTTCCGTTGTTATCCACAATAGGTCTAATCTTTAGTTTAAGCGCAACATCTCTTGCAATTACTTGAGCTTTTCTTTGATCCAAACCAGCGTGAGGTAGATTTATCCCTTGAACGAATATGTCTGCGACCTGCATTGATGGATAAATCAACTTAGCAAAATCAACAGCATCCCCCTCTTTTCTACCCATTATAGTTATGCTCCTTCTGATTCTAGCTAAAGTGGTGTATTTACTAATCTCTATAACTGTCGCCCAGTAATCGTCATTGTTGTGATATAAATCCGAACCCAAAACAAACTTTAATTTATCAGGATCTCCGCCCACACATTTTAAGCTTGCCTTCAAACCTTCCTTAAAATAGCCACCCGCTACTTTTTTGATTGTTTCCCTGTCTCCGCCCAGTTTATCATTAATCCAACTGTGCCAATCTGCCAAGAACAAAGAAACATCGACACCCGCATCCATAAAATCTTTAACCTTTGACATGCACATTAAACCAGTACCAAGATGGATTTTTCCAGAGATTTCAAAACCTATGTAATGCTTAAGTTTCGTCCCGCTATCCAACAAATTCTTTAAATCTTCCTCTGTCATTACTTCTTCTGTATTTCTTTTAATGAGATTGAGCCTTGTTTCGGTATCCATAGTATAGAATAAGCAAGATACTTTTATAACTTTTACTTTCTTTCTATGATGACGAGTATGATCATCACAGATGTGCTTAAT
>WALQ01000017.1 GCA_015522745.1 Candidatus Aenigmatarchaeota archaeon | reverse complement strand
TCGTGTGAGTATATGAAGTCGTCCTCCGTCCGCGCGTTCTGTTTGAACGTTATCATATTTTCGAGTTGTGAACTCGCCAAGTCGGCATAATGCACTGCGAGCGCCTCTGGAAACATTGGTGTTTTCGGGGAGCCGTATTCGTTTTGCCCGTGGTGGCTCAGGATTATGTGAATCAGCTTCAGGCGCTTTTCATCGGGGAAGTTCAGCTCGTCCATTTTCTTTGTGACCATGGATATCCCAATTGTTATATGACCTTCAACACGCTCGTACTTGGAAATTGATATGTTGTTCGTGACCTCGAATGAGTTGATTTTTCCTATGTCATGCAGCATTCCACCGGCTATGGTTAAGTCTCGGTCGAGCTCGCTATGTATTTTCATGAACGTTTCGAGTATGGTTAGAACTTCTAATGTGTGCTCAAGGAGTCCACCAATGTAATTGTGGTGCTTGAATATCGCCGCCGGTGATCTTTTGAATTTTTCGCGTATTTCTTCGTCGTCTATGAATATGCTGACGAGAAGCCTTTTGATGTCATCGTCTTGAATGGAGTTTATCTTCTCCACGAGCTCTTTGTACATGTCTTCTGTGGGGCGCTTTGCCTTTCCGATGAACGCGTATTCGGGATAATCGTTAACGACTTTTATGTCTGAAATTGTGAGCTCCTTTTGGTTTTTGTATTCCGAAACGTGCGCGTGCACGAGCACCACGTCATCTTTTTTTATCGCGTTGTAGAGCTCATCAACGGTGACCTTGTCCTCGGGGCCCCAGAATTTTGCGTTGATTTCGCCCGTTCTGTCGCCGAGACGGAGCTCAAACCGCCATCCACGCGAGTACTTTTCCAAGGGCTTCTTAAATTTCACAACGAATATGTCCTTTATGTCCTCGCCGACGGACAGGTTTATTATATCCTTTTTCTTTTCGTACATGGTGGACACCAATAGAACTAGATGCGAAAATTTTTAAAAAGCGTATATGATGATGGCTTCTTAGTGACTTTTCGGACCGAAGTGACTCTCCAGCATATTTAGAATAAATCTCATTGCATTTACGTCGTGCGAGCGGATGAGCACTTTTCCAGAATTTTCATGGACAAATACGTCCACCCGATTAGCGTACATTCCATCTATCCAAGTTCCGGGAGATATTACATGTGTTGTCAGCTTTGCAGGCTTGTAAACGAACTCGTCCTGCCATCCACGCCCAATACCGGATGGTATGAAACGCTTTGACGCAGGGCGGTAGCTTGAATCAGAGACTTCGAGAAATTTCTTTATTTTATCAGCTTTTACGTGTTTCATTTCAATTTCTGCATTGTATCCTAACAAATCCCTCCACGGCGTCGACTGTATTACGCATTTTGTTGGGAGTTTTTCTATTATGCTTTTGTATACTTCTTCATCTTTTGTTGAGATTCGTATTATATCAGGGCGTTTGGACATTAGAGTAGAGTCTGGAATTTTTGCTAAAACAGTTTTTTCTCCGGGGGTTATCCTTGCATATGCTACATATTTTCCATTCTTTTTGAGGGTAATGAATGTTTCATTTATTTCTGGTGGATTGAAAAATTCTCCATTTTCAATGTTGTAGAATGAGAGCTCCTGTACCTCCTTGGGGGTTTGATATCTTGATTCTTCTGCATCAAGCCCAATATCGTTTTTTATCTTGTGTACGAGTTTCTCTCCGTTTTCGCATTCGATTGATACATGATAGCCGAATATCTTTCCAAGCGTGCTCATAAAATCGCCTTATGAAATCGATATGGTGGAAATCTTTATAAATTTAACTTTCTACTGGTAATAACTTTCTTTTCTAGGGAGGACATTGACGAAATAATTGAGTATTGAATTGAACACGTGACGATTTTTTGATGAAATGGTCACTTCCTTTTTTCCTATCTTTAGTTTCGTGTCTTCATTGATTTTGATATATATTGTCGGACCATAATATGTCGTCATTCCGAACTTAGGATGGTAATTCTTCATGTATTTCTCAAATTTATTGACATGAGATTCGTCAAGTTTTGTGTATATTTTTATTTTATGTCCAAATATCCGTCCAAACACACTCTCTTTATGAACGAAATATGGGTGCAAATCATCACTATACTTTATTACTTTCATGTAATAATTTATATACAAAACCTTTTTAAACGTTGCGAGCTCTCAAAAATGACAAAAGAATTATTGAAAAGAATGTGAGTGTCATCGAAAGATAGAACGGATAGCTCGGACCGAAGAGCGTCCACAGGAATCCTGCTATTATTGACGAAGGAAGTGAACACAAACCTGTGACCATTCGGAAGAATCCAATGGCGCTCGCACGCGATTCCTTGGGGGCGAGCTCGGAAACGAACGTGACGACAACGGGGTCGTACGAGCCTTTGAACAGGCCATAGACAACGAACATGACCATCATCCCGATGAGCGATTTCGTCAAAACGAATCCAATTAACGTGGCAGCCCAAAACGCATACGATACAATTATCATGGTCTTTCTGCCTATTTTGTCTGCAAGGCGGCCGGATGGAATGGAAACGAGTGTCATGGTTACGGTAAATACGAGGTACATGAGCGGAATCAACTTATTACTTATTCCTATATCCTTTGCCTTTATCAGCATGAACGAATAGCTAAAAACCCCGATGGAGAATATAGAGCTTATTATGACGAAAAATATGTAAGGCTTTGATGCTTTCCCAAGTTTAATTGGTTTGTGGATTCCTTTTCCTTTCATCTCTCTTATCATTAAGAATACAATGAGTGCCGCTAGAAACGATGGAATGGACGCTAGGATGAACATTTTTTTGTATCCCATAATTCCAAGGAAAATCATTGACACGAGCACTCCTGACACTTTGCCGAACTTGTCAAGTGCTTTCAGAATTCCGAAGTTGCGCCCACGGTCGCTGCGATTCGACACATCCGCCACGATTGCGTCTCGCGGTGCGTCACGGAGCTTTCCAAACCGGTCTGTAATTTTAAATGGTATAAGCCACTGCCAACTTTTTGACAATGCGTATCCAACTCTAGATATCCCACCGAGCAGATATCCGGACCATATGAATATTTTTCTCTTTCTGGTTTTGTCAGACACGTAGCCCGAAAGCGCCTGGGATATGAATTGCAACGAGTCGCCTATTCCATCAAGGAGGCCGAGGGCCGCCATGTTCGCGTGGAGCGCCAGTGTCACGAACAGTGGCCATATAGGATAAATTATTCCTGCGCCAAGGTCGTTCAGGAACGATGCGATGGAGAATATGAGAACGT
>WALQ01000016.1 GCA_015522745.1 Candidatus Aenigmatarchaeota archaeon | reverse complement strand
GGGACGAGGATAATTTCGTCGACGATCATGTCCCCGTTCAGGACGATAAGCATATTCTCGTCGTCCGGTGGCATAAAGGGCGAGGAAGGTCAATTCCCGAACGTTTACGTCAGCGTTGCCGAGATGATGTCCCCCGGCGGCGTGGGAAAAATAATAGGGATGGACCCGACGATGTTCTTCCTGACGTTCCTTGCTATAATTTATCTCTTCGTTGCGTACGTCAAGTACGGGAAACACATAGACACGATTTCAATACTGATTTCATGGCTTGTTGTGACGATGTACGCCTCAATAACCGCAGTAAGATTTACAATACTTCTCGCAATGCCCATAACTCTGGGGTCGGGAATAATACTGTCTAAAATATTCAGGCTTTTGCTGGGTGAGGATAAACATGCTTTCGAATGAAAACAAATTTTACGCGTCCTTCGGCGTGTCGTTTTTGATAGGACTGTACCTCATTTACAGGTATCTAAACTTCATAACATCGAGAGTGAAGTACTCACTGTACATCATTTACGGCCTGTACCTGATTGCGTCGCTTTACTTCTACTTCAAATTCTCATCACCGACGAAGATAGCAGTCGCCGAAGTAACGCTGTCGCTCGTTTTCATAGTGGTGTTCTCGGAGTTCATGGTGAGCTACGCGACATCCATAAGCCAGCCGCCCGTTCTCGACAACAACTGGTGGAACGCGCTGAACTGGATACGCAACAACACGCCAAATTGCTCTGTGATTGCGACGTACTGGGACCCGGGGCACTTCATAACGGGAATTGCGCAGCGCCCCGTCGTCTTTGATGGCGCGAGCCAAAACGCAAAGCTCATTGAGAACGTCAGCGGGCGGACGATTGTCCGAAGCCGCATACAGGACATAGCCACCGTGCTTTACACGGACAACGAAACCAAGGCGCTGAAAATTTTGAAATACTACGAGATGCCGAACTGCTCGTCCATGTACTTCATAGCGTCGTCTGACCTCATAGGAAAATCACACTGGTGGGTTTACTTCTCAACTTGGACGCCGAAGACGCACAGCGGCGACAAGAACCCGATGGACAACTACTACTACGTCCCGTTGACTTCGAAGCGCCCGCTCATGAGCGGCAATGGAACGGAGTACATATTCGGAAACGTTTTCATGGTAATAGAGAACAACGGAACGGCCGTGCCGTATCTAATCCAAGGGAACGGACAGTACGTGATGAAGATGTCCGAAATATTTTACTTTGAGAACGGCATTCCGAGGATGCTTGGATTCAACAACGCGTCTTTTGACGGGATGCTTTACGTGACGCCGGGAATGAATTACGCGTTTTACATACCGAAGAATCTTGAGAATTCCCTGTTCACGAAAATGTACTTCTTCAATGGGCTCGGGCTCAAGCACTTCAAGCTCGTGAAGAACTTCGGTGGCGAAGTCAAGCTCTTCAAGGTAGAGTTTAATGAAACAGAGTGAGTACAACAGGAAGATTTTTGGAAACTTTCACGTCCCATTCAAAGAGCCGCGCGTGTTCAAGTCATTTAACATTCTTAAATCGCTTCCGCCGGGGCGAATACTTGATGTTGGCTGCTCCGATGGCGGATTCATAAGGGAGCTCGCGAAACTCGGTTGGGACGTCTTCGGGGTTGACATATCGCGCGCAATACCGCGCGACCTCAAAGTCGTCGTGAACAATCTCGACAACGGGCTTCCGTTCAAGGACGGATCGTTTGATTACGTTTACACGAGCGAAGTCATAGAACACGTTCTTGACACGTCCTTGTTCCTCCGTGAGATAAACCGCGTTATGAAGCAGGGCGGTGTGCTCGTTCTCACAACTCCGAACATGGCGTCGCTCACGCGGAGAGTCGCTCTCTTTTTCGGAGCTCAGCCACCTCTCCTCGGGTACGACTACGAGCACAATGACGCGGGACATGTCAGATACTACACTGGCCATGTCTTGTACGAGCAGATTCGCGAACATGGATTCAAAATACTCAAATCGTACGGCGACTACATACACCTCCCCCGCGTTGGATACGGAGTCAAGAAAGTTCTCTCCTACCCGGCGTCCCTTCCCGTGCTGAAAAATTTTGCAAACTCGTTCATAGTCGTCGCGAAAAAAGTCAAAGACGTTCAATAATCGGACGTTTCTGAAATGAAAAATCATTTTCATCAGATTTATATTTTTCTCGTTCAATTATCCTTATGAAAATCGCGCTCATGACGGATTTGTTTTATCCCTACCTTCTCGGTGGAGGAGAACGCCAATTTTACGAGATTGCGAAGCGTCTCGCGCGCCGCCACGACGTCCACGTGTTCACGCTGCGGACTCTTCCAACGGAGCTCCCAAACGTTCATGTCCATCGCTTCGGGGCCGTGCATCCGATGAACGGTCGCTCATTCTTCAAGCTCCTGAGCGTTCCGATGATGTTTCCGAAAGTGCGCGGTTTCGACGTTGTCCACGTCAACCAGGGGATAAGCGCCCTCTACGGAATGTGCGAAGAGTTGTCCCGGAGGAACGGAAAGATAGTCGCGACGTTCCACGACCTGTACATAAACGATTGGGGGAGGTACTACGCGTTTCCATCGTCGCTTTTCGGGCGCGTTCTTGAATTTCTCTGGGTGCGAATGCCTTACGACGACGTCATAGTCCCGAGCGCGTCCACGCAGCGGAAGCTCAAATTCTTCGGCGTGAGCTCGACAATAGTTCCAAACGGCATAGACTTCGAGAAGTACAAAATCAAGCGGAAGGAGAAGACGATACTTTACATCGGGCGCCTCGTGAAGTACAAGCACGTTGACGACTTGATACGCGCAGTGCGCGGCCTCGATTACAAGCTCAAGATAATCGGCCAGGGGGAAGAGATGGAGAGTTTGACAAAACTCGCAAAGCGCCTCGGTGTTGACGCCGAGTTCCTCGGATTCGTCCCTGAGGAGAGGAAGATAGATGAGCTCGCCCGCGCGGACATTTTCGTGAACCCATCTATGGTCGAAGGCTTCGGCATAGTCATTTTGGAAGCGCTTGCATCCGGGTGCAAAGTTGTTGCGCGCCCACTTCCGGCATACGATTTCTGCGAAGGGAACGCAATTTTCGACAATGATATTCGCCGTGGAATTGAACGCGCGATGTTGTGGAAAGTCAGCCGAGCTCGCTTGCGCGGTGCGGCGCGTCCGTTCTCGTGGGACAACGTAGTCAAGCAAATAGAGCGCGTTTACATGCGCGACAAGAAGTAGAATGTTATTCCGAGAAGCCCGACGAACCAGAGCGTCACGATTCTGTACGTTAGTATCACCGTCATAACGACCTTGAGATTCGCAAACGAGAACATCGCAAACAGGACGCCGTCTATCGAACCTATGCCAGCCGGGAGGAAAAGAACTGCAGAGCCGATTATCATGGATGCGCAGAACGCCGAAACAGCGTATATCCACGAAACGTTTATGGAGAATGCCTTGAGTATGAGGAAGAAAGTAGTTCCGTCAACAAACGACATGAGTATGGCGATTGACATTATGCCGAGGAACTTCCTTCTGCTTATCTGGCCGGACTTGAAGAACGCATCAACATTCTTTCTTTTTATGAACCTGCTCATGAAGTTTGCTATTTTTATGCGTCCCCTCTTCGAGTATATGAGGTCAACCGCGTAAATTATGAGAATTGCGAACACTATGGACGCTATGAAGAAGAACGTCTTGAACTTCCTCGGAATGAAAAACACAGCCCAGAGGGAGACGATTATGTACGCTATGAAATTCGTCATCTCCTCCCACATTATGCGCGCTATACCCCGCGACATGGGGATTCCGAACTTTCTCTTTATCAGGTACGCCTTGAACGCGTCGCCGCTCTTGAACGGGCTGAATCCGTTCGTCGCAAGGCCAATCATCTCAACCTTGAACAAATCGTAGAGGTTCACCTTTCCCAGGAGCGTTTTCAATCTCCACGTCCTTATGAGAAGGGCGATAATTTCTGATACGAGGGCGAGAATGAGAAAGAGCTTATTTGAACTCTCGAAGATTTCAACGAGTGTCCCGGGCTTTATTATGTAAATCATGACGGCGAAAAAAGCCAAAAGGGCAAAAATGGAAAAGTATTCCTTTTTCATGACACTAATTTTCACTCAAATATTTAAAATCTTATTCAGATGTTTAATCATGAATTACAAGTCGAAGATGGTCCACGGTTCGATTATACTCTTCCTTATGACGCTCGTGGCGTCCATTTTCGGATATGCAATACGAATGATACTCACGCGGACAATACCGAAGGTTGAATACGGTTACGTGTACTCTGCCATATCCCTCATGGGGCTTGTCGGTATTTTCTTCGACCTTGGTTTAATATATGCGGTCATACGCTTCTCAGCGTTTTACAAGGCGAGGAAAAATTATTCGAAGATAAAAGAAATTTTTCTCATTTCGCTCATATCGAAAGTTGTGCTCTCCATAATTTTCCTCGGCCCCATAATTTTGTTTTCGAAGGAAATCGCTTCCGGTTTCTTCCACTATCCGTCGCCACAGGTCATAGTCATTCTATCAATCGTTGATTTTTTCGCAATATTTTACTATTTGTTCCGCGGACTTGCCCAAGGCCTTGAGCACATTTACGCCTATTCCATTGGCGAAGTGCTCCTTATGTGCATAGTTTTGATTCTCGTCATCGTTTTCAAGAAGAGCGCCGTGTCCGTTGCATACGCGTACTTGGTGAGCACGATTCTTTCATCGCTGTTCTACATCGTCTACGACTACGCCACGGAGAAGCGCGTTTTCGACTCGACGTCGTCGATACACTTTGAGACCATAAAAAAAGTTTTTGTCTTCTCCCTGCCCGTGTTCTTCGCCAGCATAGGAGGTACCATAATGACGCGGACGGACACGTTCATGCTCACTTACTTCAAAGGTCTAGAGCAGGTCGCCTACTACCAAGTCGCCGTGCCGACGTCTCAGTACCTGTGGAAATTCGCTGCATCTATAGGGCCAATAATTTCTCCAATTGTGACGGGAATGTTTTCGAGGCGCGACAAGAAATCGTGGAGCGACTCGTTCTCGTTTTCTGTGCTCATAACGATGCTCCCCGTCGTTCCCGCGATGTTCACAATGCTCCTCTACCCAAAAATCATAATACGCATACTTTTTGGTAACGCCTACGTCGCCGGAGCTCAGGCGCTCCAAATACTCTCCCTCGTCGCCGTGTTCTACTCGTACATCGTCATAATATCGACGTTCATAGGCGCGAGTGGCGACACGAAAAAGCTTTCCAACGCGGTTCTCGTAGCCGCCGGCGCAAACGTTGTGCTCAACGCGCTTCTCATACCGCCTTACGGGATCGTCGGCGCGTCCCTTGCTACGTTGCTCTCGTACGTTGTGGAATTCATAATTCTTTCGTTTTACGCGCGTGAGCTCGCCCTTCCAATGAGCTTCGACACACTCGGAAAATTCGCTGTCGCGGGGGCTGTGTTCTCAGCGTCGGTTTACGTTCTGAAGCGCATGCTATCAATGAATGTTTACGCCGAGATGGTCGTCGTGATTTCAATATCGCTCGTCGTTTACGCGCTCGCATGCTACGCCCTCGGGTTGATAAGCAAAGAGCGCATTCTCAGAATAAGAAAAATTTTATCAAGGCCGCGCGGAAAGAATTTGTGATTGTGATCAAGGCCTCATCTCATCTATCGTTCCCAGGTACGTCCCGCCCAGGAGATAGACCTTTTTGTTTTTCATGCGCCGCGCTATGGGTCCCATAAGACCGCTTTCAAGGACATTCTTTCCGCCAATTATGGGATTGAACGCGGGCATTACGATGACCTTGCGCTTTTCATACTCGCCTATGACCCAAACCTTCTTGTACACACGGCCCGCTATGTCGTTCAGTGCTATCATCGGATGATTGTGCCCGATGACGATTGTCTTTATATTGCTCGTGAGCTTCGGCTTCATGTGGCCGTGGCATATGTAAACGCTTCCCACGGTCAAGTCGTTTACGACGCCGTCGAAGACGCGGCGTATTCCCCCATCGTGATTCCCCATTATGATTTTGACTTCGGCGTTCACCCCACTGACGAACTTTTTCAGGTCCTTGATTTCCTGAAATTTCATGGACGGTATGTTGTGCTTGAAGTCGCCGTTTATCACGAGCGTCCTTGCCCGCGTCCTTTTCAGGAGCGCGTTTGACCGCTCAATGAGATCATCAACCTGGCTCGGTATGAAGAACCCACGCTTCCAATACTCGTACTCGACGCCTATGTGAAGATCTGAGATGATGAGGAACTTTCCAACCTTCAGCGCGGGCTCGTTTGTTATGAACATGAATGAATTTCATATTTAAGTTTTAAATTCAATTTAGTGCATGAAAGATTACGTCAAGGCAATTTTCATCGGGCTCGTGCTCATATCGCTCTCGTACCCGGTGGTGTTCCTCTTCGGCGTTTCGCGCATTTCAATGACCATTCTCTTTTACATAATACCCATCGCGTCGTTCGCCGGGTACGCGTTCACATCGAACGGCGTTCAGCGCGGCCGGGCTGTGGTGCGAACAAAAAGCGGACGCGCGATAGAATGCGATGTCGTCGGGGTGAGTTCGGACTTTCTCATAGTTGACGACGGAAAAAAGAAAATGATAAAAATGGACGAAGTGACGTCAATCGAATACCTCAATACTTCCACTGGCTCGACTGAACGTTCGGAACCTCAATATTCTTGAGCGCGCTCTTCATCTTGTCGGCATACTCGTTCATCTCGTCCTTTGCGTCTTCCCATCGGGATTCGATTTTTCCAACCTGCCCAGTGCAGCTTTCCGAGATCTCGCCGTTCTCTATGAGCTTGTAGCACGTTCCTTCGGGCGACGAGAACTCCTCCCTGACGTGCGAGAAGTGCTTTTCCGACGTCAGCGTGAAGTTGTTCGTTCTGAGGGTCCATATCTGCCTTGGTGTCCCGTTGTTTATCGTTTCCGCCGTGAAGACGACGTCGCCGTTGGAGAGCGACTCCTTGATGTCGAGAACGTCCTTGTTGGATATGTCAACAACGAGGTTTCCGAATGCGGTCGATGTCTCGTAGTGGAAACCGTTCGGTCCGAACTTTTCCGTGGACGAACCTGGGTAGTACTTCGCGTCGCTCGTTGAAACGTTCTCACCGAGTATGGGGCCGAGGCCTTCGTTGTAGTTGTCAACGGCAGAAATCGTCACGCTGTTGGATAGGAACGGAATGGACGCAAGTCCAAGAAGAACGAGAGCTACAGTCACTATGTTTCCCAAATTCTCTATTGCCATTTCTCAACCTCCTCGAAGTTTTCAAAAGGCGAAAAAAATAATGCATAAAATTACGAGCAATTGAAAGCGACATCACTCGCATGTTGCCGTGTCCGTTCCGCCTGGGGCGTTCACATCGACTTCTTCGCCGGGTGAACAAGTTATGGTACAATTGTTTGTGTCTCCTGGATTGATTTTATCTTTATACCAGTTACATGTCACAGCATCTCCATTTACAAACACGGCAAGCTTTGACTTGTCTGGTGACGTGTCAATTGAGTATGAACCACTGTTCCTAATTGTAAGTACACCATCTGAACTTGACGCCTTTATAATCGTGACCTTCTGACCCATGGCCTTCTGCTGTTCGTTCAAAGAGCTCGACGTTGAGTTCGCGGCACTGCTGAAAACCCGTTTCATCCAAACGTACGTAAAGCCGACCATGGCTATGGTTATCATCATAAGAAGGATTATCGCTATCACAGGTGTTATTCCCTTTGACCCTTTCATTTAGTTCACCTCTCGTATATATTATATATTCCGCCATTTAAATGTTTTTATCGACGATCTACCGAGAACTTTTCCAAAATCTCCCCGATCTTCTTCCGCGCGATTTTGAAATTTTCAAGCATCTTCTCGACGCGATTGATGAGCTCCTTTTCCTGACCTGGGAGAAAGTACCAGACCCCGTAATTCTCCCCGCCGCGGAAATTCCTCTCTATGACGAGGCGCTTTATCGTTATCCCGCGTGTCGGCGCGAGGTTGTACAGGTCGTTGTGCTTTGGAAACGTCCGGTCGACTTTCGCGACGGGTGTCGGACCGTTGGTCGTGAGGTAGTCGGCGAACTCCTCGAGCTTGCTCTTCTTCGGCTCGTTCCCGCGCAGCCACTGGTACACGGCCGAATAGCTCACACCGAGCTCGGATGCGATGCCCTTTATGCTCAATCCTTTCGAGCGGAGCTCCTTCGCGCGGGCGACTTTCTCCGTGTAAAATTCCTTTCCCCTTCGCACGAGAATCACCATGAGCGCGGCTCCGAAGCTACCCTTTTGCAATCATATTGTATCATGCTGGAACGGTCTCATCATCGCCGCAATAAGAATTAGTTCAAATAAATTTAAAGGGGAAAGATCACTCCATCGTCGATGGCGTGACGTGCTTCATTATGACGACGTCTCCGATTGAGTGAATCATTGAGAACGGAATGATGACTCCTTTCTTGTCGCCGACCATTTCGGCCAAGAATGAGCCGCGCACGGCGTTCACGACAACGGATTTCACCTTGAACCTCTCAAGGTCGAGCTCGATGTTGGATATCTTTCCGGAGTAGACGCCTTTTGTCGTGAAGACGTCCTTCCCAACCATGTCAGTGAAACTTTGAATCGTTATGCTCATTCAACCTACCTCCTAATCTTCTGAATATAATTGGAGCTCAACAAATATAAAGATTTTTGAATAGTGTTTTGCCGATTGGCCGACAACATTATAGAAGCACACACTCCAATAGATTTTCAACTTAATTGGTTCCTGGGATCATTCCGAACGACCGAGTTATGAAATCAGGAGCTCTGCACAATATTTGGACTAATTGATTCGTGAGTTCACGCGGCAATAAATTAAATATCAACTTCTGGTTTGAGGGAGGTGTTGGAACCGTAGGTTCTGACGCTGGGGGTGGGATTTGAACCCACGCGGGCTTTCACCCACTGACTTAGCAGGTCAGCGCCCTACCAGACTAGGCGACCCCAGCAGTTTAACAACACTTAGCTTTGAGGATTTAAATTATTTATACTGACACTACTTTCGCCGTTCATGAAACTTTTTAAATGTTTGTATGGATAAATATAGAGAACCAGAGGTGTCATAAATGGGGCTTAGACCAGGAAGATGCTACAGAAAACCACATAGACCATGGACAAGGCAGTCACGAAGAAAGCCTAGAAAAGGTTATGTAAAAGGTGTTCCTGGATCGAAGATTCACCAATTCAACGTTGGTGACGTCTCAAAAGACTACAATGCAAAATTATACTTGATTTCTGAGCAAAACATCCAAATACGCCACAACTCATTGGAGGCGGCGCGCATCGCGGCTGTCCACTACCTGGACCAGAAGCTTGGACAGGGCAACTACTTCCTTCGCGTCCGACCGTATCCGCACCAGGTCCTTCGTGAGAACCCACTCGCTACAGGTGCAGGAGCAGACAGGTTCCAACAGGGAATGCGGGCGTCATTCGGTCGACCCATCGGAACTGCGGCCATCGTCAAGGAAGGCCAAATAGTCATGGAAATTTGGCTAAAGCAGGATCAAGTCAAGGACGGAAAAGAGGCTCTTCGCCGCGCAAAGCACAAGCTTCCTTTGAAGTACAGAACAAAGTTTGAGGCGGCGTGATTTCTTAATTTCTCAAAATGCGTAACTTTTTAGCACTTATCTCTTCAATGAGCTCCGTCAGGAACTTCCAGAACCTTTCGACGCTTCTCATGTCGACCATTTCATTCGGGGAGTGGGCGTTCTTTATTGTCGGGCCAATTGAAATGACGTCAAGATTCGGGAACTTGCTCTTTATGACCCCGACCTCCAGGCCGGCGTGAATTGCCGTGATTTTCGGTGCCTTGCCAAACAATCTTTTGTACACGGACGCGGCGATTTTTATCGCCTCGGAATTCTTGTCCGTTTCCCATCCGGGATACTCGTTGCGCTGAACAACTTTCGCTCCTACGAGGCGGCCGTGTGCCCTCAGCTGGCGTTCAAGCGCGCGCAGTGCGGACATTGATGAGCTCCGGCTGGACTCGACTATTTCAACGGAGTTCGCTGTTCTCACGCTCGCGAGATTGGTCGACGTCTCGACGAGGCCTTTTATCTTCGTGCTCAGCTCGAGGACGCCGTGAGGCAGGCTGAGTATGAAGTCGATTATGCGCCGCCCGTTGACTATGTAATCGTGCGCTTCCACGGGGCGAACGTCCGCGTCGATGCCCTCAATGCGCTCTGCGAAGACGATGGCGCGCGCCTCCCTCGGTATGGCGTTCGGTTTGTTTCCGCCGTCTATGGAGACGAGCTTGAAATCAATTCCATCGAGGAGCTCTGCGAGCCGTTTTATCGCGTTTCCGCGATGGAGATGTATCTCCGTTCCTGAGTGCCCGCCGCGGAATCCACGAACGGTTATCTCGAACGCGCTTCCACTGTAGCTCTCTCGCTTGATTGGGATATTGAATATCGTGTCCACGCCGCCGGCGCATCCAGTGTAGAGGACGCCTTCTTCCTCCGTGTCGAGATTTATCAGGTACTTTCCCCTTATCGGAAGGTCGAGGTTCAGAGCGCCGCTCATGTCCGTTTCCTCGTTCACTGTGAGCAGCGCTTCAACGCAGGGGAGCTCATCAAACGCTGCAAGGGCCGCGGCCATTCCAACCCCGTTGTCGGCACCGAGCGTCGTGCCGTTTGCCATGAGCCATTTGCCTTTCCGAATGAGCTCAATTGGGTCCTTTGAGAAGTCGAAATTCACGTTCTCGTCCTTTTCGCAAACCATGTCCATGTGCGCCTGCAATGTGATGGGATTGTCGCAGCGCTTTCTTATGAGAACGTTTCCGATGCGGTCTTGTAAGAGCTCAAGGCCGCGCGACTCGGCGAAACTTTTCAGATAGTCGAAAATTTTCGAGTAGTTGCCCGTGCATCTCGGTATGCGGCGTATCTCGTCGAACCGTCTCCAAACGGCGTTAACCTCATTCATGAAATATAAATCCCACGAGTAATATTAAAAAGTTTTTCTCCTCAATATCAGTATGAAAATCGCGATAACGGGGGGCGCTGGGTTCATAGGGAGTCATCTCGTGGACGCGCTCATTGGCAACGAACTTTTGGTCATCGACAACTTATCATCTTCTACGACAAAGTACATTCAGAATTACATCGACAACGGCGACATCAGATTTGTGAACGCCGACATAGCGTCGCTAGATAGCTCGCTGCTCGAAGGCGTTGACATCGTCTACCACTACGCTGCGTGCCCTGATGTGCGGCTCTCTTCAGAGGCAACTGAGAAAATTTATCACGACAATGTCCTTGGAACGTTCCGCGTTCTCGAAGCCATGCGCAAGAACGACGTCAAGAAAATAGTGTTCGCATCGACGTCAACCGTGTACGGGAATGCGGAGAAGATACCAACGCCCGAGGAGTACCCGAGCCGTCCGATAAGCAATTACGCGGCATCGAAAGTTTTCGGCGAGGCGTTCATACAATCGTACGCTGCAACGTACGGCTTCGATTACACGATAGTTCGTTACGCAAACATTTTCGGGCCGCGGAGCAATCACGGCGTGATATGGGACTTCTACCACAAGCTCATGAAGAACCCGAATGAGCTCCTCATACTTGGCAACGGGCTCCAGAACAAATCATACCTTTACATAGACGACACCGTGGAGGCCACGCTGCTCGCAGCGAAGGCGAGTGGAATATTCAACATAGGATCGGAAGAGCAGATAACGGTCAATGAAATCGCGAAGATTGTCGCGAGTGAGCTCGGTCTGAATCCAAAATTCAAGTACACAGCCCCTGTGGCGGGCAAGCCGGTCGGTGGGTGGAAGGGCGATGTTCCGGCGTTCCTGCTCGACGTGACGAAGATAAAAACGGAGCTCGGTTGGTCTCCGAAAACCCCGATAAGGGAAGCCATAAAGAAATACATCGATTGGATGAGGAAGGTGTGATGGTGAATAGAAAATTTATTGAAGAACGATATGGTAAAGAAAAGAAAAAATCAATTTTCTTTTATTTAAGAAAAAAACGATTGTATCAATTATTCAATAAATTTATAAAAGATACTAATATAAAGATATTAGATATTGCCTGTGGATCGGGAGATATAAGTAGTGATATGAGTTCTAATGGATTTAAGGTCTTTGGCTGTGATGGATCTTTTAATGCCCTAAAACATGTTCCTTTTTCTTCTGTTTTATGTAATTTGGAAGATGAATTTCCTTTCAAACATAATGCTTTTGATGTTGTTATTGCTAGTGAGATTATAGAGCATATAATTGATACAGATAAATTT
>WALQ01000015.1 GCA_015522745.1 Candidatus Aenigmatarchaeota archaeon | reverse complement strand
GTGATAACATGATTGAAATATATGGAGAACTGCCAAATGTTCATGGGAGCATACCAAAAGATCCACCGTTTTCAAAGTACAAGCCAGACTTCAAAACTATTGACAGCGTGGCTAAGCGTTTTAAGAGATTTAAGAATGTCATAGTCATAGGAAACGGAGGTTCCATAAACAGTTTCCGTGCTATAACAACTCTAACAAGCAAGAAAAAAATTTTCTTCGTTGACACAATGGAGCCAGAAGTTCTTGAAAAAATTTCCAAATCATGTGATCAAAAAGATACTGTTGTCATACCAGTAAGCAAATCGGGAAATACGATTGGAGTTCTTGAAGAACTACTTTATTTCATAAACAAAGGATATAAGAATGTCATTTCTGTCACAGGTGGAGGATCCCTAAAAGATATCTCAGAAAAAATGAATTGGAACATTGTAAATCATCCGAACATAGGGGGAAGATTCGCAGGTCTTACATCATGTGCACTGCTTCCATCAAATGTGTGCGGGTTTGATGTGAAAAAAATTTATTCTGGAGCAAAGAAAATTTATGGTTCTGCCAAAACAAAGAAAAAAATTTACAAACTTGCAAAGTCATTGTTTGAACTCGAGAAAAACGGATATAATGAAATATTTATGCCAGTCTACTCAGAACTACTCGGCGGGTTCATCCCCATCATAACTCAACTAGTTCACGAAACAACTGGGAAAAATGAGCTCGGTCAAACTATAATTGCGACCATCGCACCTGAATCACAACACCACACTAACCAAAGATTCTTTGGTGGACCCCGTGATATGATTGGATTTTTCATAACCGTTAAAAATCATGGTCATGTACCAATCCGAGTTCCAACATTGATTCGAAACGTGAAAATAAAACATGAAAATCTATCAATACTGAATGGAATAAATCTTTCAGATGCAATAAAATACGAATTCAAAGGCGTTTTGGAAACGGTCAAAGAGAAAAAGATTCCATACATCGTTTTGGAAATTGATCGTATAAATGAAGGAACTGTCGGAGAACTGCTGGCATTTTGGCAAATGCTTGCATATTACTCAGCTGTTATTCGCGGGCAAAATCCGTTCGACCAGCCGGAAGTGGAGCGAAGCAAAGAAATAACATTTAATTTGATTAAAAATTTAAACAAAAGGAACAAAGATAATTAGGTGTTTTTATGAAAGAAGTCTGGCTCATCAAAGGCGAAAAGAATAAAGTTGAAAATATTTTAAAGGGAGACGACACAACATCAAGGCATAGCATATCATTTCGTGATCTTTCATCAATGAACCTTGGAGATGGATATGTTCTCATTGTCGATGCCCCCGAAGATGTATTGAAAAAAGTAGAAACATTATGCGAAGGTATGATTGAAAAGTTTGACAAAAAAGATGAAGTTTTAAAAATACTCAAAGAAGATGAAGAAAAGGCGATCAATGGATTCGGAAGTATATTTGGGTGATTTGATGAAGATATACGAATTAATTGTAAAGCCGACCAAATTTTTCAGAAAGAAATTTTCATTGAAAGAATCTCTGATATGGTTTGCAGCATCCGACCTTGTGTTTTCCGGGTTGTATGTAATAACACGAAGCTTCACGAGAGAGCTCGGAATTATTGAGACGTTTTTGGCCATATACATGTTCGCATGGGCAATGTACATAATAACAAGTGGTCTTATAACACTTGCTGCAATATCATTGAGAGCAAAGTCAACAAAAAAGATATTCACAGTATTCGCATATTCATGCACAACGTTTCTTCTTTTTGGATGGATGCCGTATATATCCATACTTGCTCTCATCTGGGCGCTCAGCACGACTTTCATAGGGATATCAGAAGTGGAGCACATGTCATACGAACGATCTTCACTTGCAGTGTCCATAGGGATTTTTATTTCCGTTCTCGTTTTTCTCGCGTCATTGACATACTGATTCTAATTGCACCGACCGGGATTTGAACCCGGATAACGAGCTTGGGAAGCTCGTGTCCTAACCAGGTTAGACCATCGGTGCGAAGAATTATGCGGAGGGCCGGATTCGAACCGACGAACCCATTCCTCGAACGCTGTTAGCGATTCTCTAAGGGACTAGATATCTCATGAATCATGTCGAATTTATGATTCATAGACAAGCTGATCTTGAGTTTCACTTTCACGGCTTTCGCTCAACACTCAAGATCTAGCGCCTTTGACCAGCTTGGCTACCTCCGCAAGTTGTAATTAATTCAATTTAGAGAGAGAATAATTTAAATATTTAATGACTTATGAATGGCGTTGAAATGAGCTCACATTGACTTAACTATGTTCCTAATGTCCTCGATTTCTTTCTTTAGTTGTTCGAGCGATTCGTTGAGCTCATGTGTCGTTAATTTCGTTGGTTCTACGTCGAGGCCTGACGGACGAACAAGTGTTGCATCGAGATACGCCGTCATTTCATCGAGTTTCTTCATGGACTCTCCAAAAGCTTCAAATGTCTTCTTTCTTATGTACTCTATTCTATCCATTATGTTCATAATTTCATGCACATGGGAAATAGATGAGCGCATAGAATTAATCGTATTTACTATGGTTCTGTATTTTTCGAGCTTGATGAAAACTGGCGGCGCGCTCTTTTCTTCTCTGTGAAACTCTTGTTTGATTTCGTGTTTTGGTGGGGTTGGGGGTGCTGAAGATGATTCGGGGCCTTTCCCCGAATTTATTTCAGGTGTGGTCATTTCAGTTCCCTTTTGAGAAATATGAAAATTTTCTGGTGATTTTTTAATTTCACGCACAACATCTTTTTTGGATTGTATATTATCCCTCTTTTGTTTACCAACATTTGATGGAGCAGGGCCAAATAAGTCATCTATGTCAAGGTCAATAACATTGTGATCCATGGAATGCTCTCGAGAAGAAACAGCTTTTTTTATCTCTTCTATGGATTTTTCTTTATCCCGCTTCTTTCCCCAAAACATCATATCACAATTTATTTTACGTTGCGAACATTTAAAAAACTATTAACACTCGACGCAAAGCAATCTTTTTAACGATTGGCAATAAATTTCATTTGCTCCCTATGAAGAGACCCTATGGGCGGACTGAGGGAGCTCACAATTTGAATCTCAGGAATCCTCCGATACCACCGAAGTTGTAAAATTGCTCGCCACTTGGATGTTTTGAAGAGATTATGTGTATTTTCGTTCTCATCTGCTTCGCCTTCTCAAGAACGTCTTCATTTTCGCGGAGTATTTTGTCGGAAATCAGAAGCATCTCAACAGCCCCATTGTCAAGAGCTCGCAAAGTTTCATCGCGACCGTAAACCACGAGACCGTCTTTCTTGAGTTCGGTGAAGAATTTTTCAATCAGATCCGTGTCCTTCGATATTTCTGAATCGCGCATGACGCTTTTGAGTATTCCACGGCGAATTGCCTCATTAAGCCCCACTATACCCGTGGACGAAACGGAGTCGATGTATTTTTTCTTTTCCAGACCTTTGTAAACGCGCTCCTTTGCAAATCCTGGTCCAACAATTGCAGCTATTTCTATATCCGAGCTATTCAAGAAGTTGACTATGTCTTTGTAATACTTCTCGTTGTCGGACGCGTACATCTTCCCGGAGCTTCCAGTAAAGTGCGCAAGTCTCTCTATTCGCGTCGACACTTCGAAAACGTCGCACTCATCGTCGTCGAGAACGCAGACGAGAATGGGATTTATTTTGTGCGAGGAGCTCCGTATTCGCTCAACTTCGTAATCCTTCCAGTTGTGAACCAACGTGAATGTATCGCCCACGCGCACTTCAAAAGTGTGGTGACCGTGGGGAATGTCCTCAGATGCATCCTTTATAAGACCTTGAATTCTGAGTTCGCCTGAGCCGAACGATGACTTTTCCGCTTCCAGAACGACAAAAATTTTTCGGCGCTCCTTCTTTCCGGACATTTCTATGCTTCGCACAGTACTTCCTTTGATGACATCGCCTTTCTGAACGATATCTTTGAGCATCCATAAATCATCAAGTGTCTCCACGGATAGTTTCATATCACCGCTTTTTTTGTCATAGTGAATTATCTTCATAATTATTCATCCATTTTTTAAGTTTATAAAATAGTGAGGGACATATTATATTAGGTGGAACGATGGACAATTTTTTGAAATGGCTCATAGTTGGTCTTACGCTGTTATTTTTCATTTATCTCATGAGTGGAATAAAGACCGACATATCATCATTATCTCCTGTTCAACAGAATGTAACCTCGCCACCTACGACATCCGTGTTCAACCAAAGTAGCGGCTATGTTGGTAGTGAGGATGTAGTTGCTGCGAAAACTTTCTGGGTGAGGAATTTCAACACATCAAAAGATGTGGACAACCAAATATTCAGCTACTATGACACGAGTGTGTACAACGGCCTACTTTTCGGAAAAAAGTACATTGTCATGACAGCACATCCGGACCTAAACAACTACGTGTCATCATCAATTGATTTTACAGTATCTGATACAAACAGATACGGGGCTCTGAAAATAATGGTCAACGATTTCATAGTCGGCGAAGACGTTTACGACGTCGGTTCGTATTCCATACCAATAAAAAAGAAATGGCTCGCGAACGAAACGAAAATAATTTTCTATCCTGAATCATCGTCGTGGCGCATGTGGGCCCCGACGCTTTACAACATATCCGGCGCGTCGTTCATAGTGAAGCGCTATTACGAGAGGCCGTTTGTGTTCAAGTTCAATTTGACGAACGATGCAAAATCGGTAAGCAGAGCTCAGATAAAGATAAATTTGGTTGCGGCGAAGGGGAACATCAACGTGTTCTTCAACGGCGACTTGGTTTACAACGGCTCTCCGCAAACAAATAGTCTCTCAGTGAATGTTCCAAAGGACAAAGTGAAAATTGGTGAGAACGAAGTCAAATTCTTGTCAGAAAACAACGGCGAGTACGAAGGAAGTGCTTTCATAGACGTGGATTATATAACAACTGCGGTTCGTCAAGTTGAAAAAGACATGTACTTCGACGGAAACGATTACGATTATTTGAGATACGAGCCCGGACGAGTGTCGTTCCAAATCGTTCGCACGTACTCGGACGGCGGGTACGATCTCGAGATAATAAACTCAAACGGCGTCGTGACGAAAAAGTTCGGCAAGGCGGAGCCCGGCTTTTACTCGTATGAGCTCCCACAAGGAGTCGTCACAATCGGGAACAACAGGTTCATTGTGAAGTCGGTCGACGGAGCTTCGTTCGACGTTTTTGGATTTGATGTTGAAAAGTGATGGCAAATG
>WALQ01000014.1 GCA_015522745.1 Candidatus Aenigmatarchaeota archaeon | reverse complement strand
ATAAGAGACAGGAAATAGGATGTGTGAATGTCGTTGGTGGAATACTGAGAGAAAATGGAATCGGTTTTGAGCTCGGCAACGTTTACTGACCATTTGGGCGAACCTATGAACGAACTTATAAATTTTAATTACAATAAGAAGAAGCATGAACAGGATAGTTTTCCTCGGAAGTGGTGGCGGAAGGACGATTACGTTCACGCAGGTTCGCCACACCGGTGGAATGTTTGTCGAGCTCGATGGAAAGAAAATTATAATCGATCCGGGACCCGGGAGCATATGCAACGCGAGGCGCATAAAGCTCGATGTAGACGGCACGGAGTTAATTCTCCTCTCGCATCGACATGTTGATCACTCGACTGATGTGAACACTTACCTTGACGGACTTAGTGCCGGTCTTATTGCCGAGAGGACGAGCATCGAGGAGGAGCACGTTGTGTCTCCATACCATCTCAATAAGGCGAAATTCGTGAAGCTCGTTTCCGAAGGCGAGGAAATTGCCATTCCTCCGTTGAAGATACGTACGACGAAATGCGTCCACACGTCTCCGGCTGTTGGGTTCATTATCGAAGGAACGAAAAAAATCGGCTACACTGCTGACACGGTCTATTATGATGGCATGGAAAAGCAGTTCGATGGTGTTGACATTCTTGTTGCAAATGTACTTGTTCCTCACGGCAAGACGCCAAACGTTCTAAAGCATTTCGGTGTTGACGACGTGATAAAAATGGTGAATTCTATGAATGTTAAACCGAAGCTCATAGTCCTTTCCCATCTATCAATGTGGATGCTTCGAAACAATCCGAGTGAACAGGCGTTCATAGTCAAGAAGATGACTGGCGTTCGCACGATTCCTGCGAAAGATGACATGGTTGTCGATCTAGACGATGTGAATGCCGAGAACGAAACGTTGAACAAGTTTGCGTGAACACACTCATTCTTCGTTGATTGCTTTATTATTTTTCACATCTTTGAACTATAAAAACTTTAAATACTACCTAATAGTAAATAATGTTATTGAATGGGTGATTGAATATGACGAGTAATAAGAAAAAAATTAGAAATCTCCTAAATGAAATCATGTATGGGTTTGAAGGTCGTGAAATGATAAATAATGGAAGAATTGAACAGAGCGGACTTTATTCAATTTGGTACCCATTGGGAGAAGAAAAGGGAGAAAAAAAATATGAAATTGAAATGTACACAACATATAATGACGGTTCCTATGCTCACATTTACAAAGGAAAAATAATTGTAAACGCAGAAGGTGCAGAAGGATATGTCACATTAAATGAGCGCACGACTAAAACAACGAGCACAATGATTGAAAATTCTCTTATAAAATATTACAACGGTCCTCAGCCAAAAGGTTCCCACGATGAAAGTGGTAATATCTCGAATTTATTTGTTTTGAGAGACAAGAAAAATAAACTTCCGAAGAAGATAATTGTCAAATTTACCGATCACATTAAAGAAGTTGGAAAAATAGATATTCGTAATCTCGATGAAGATCAGATATTTGACAAATTGGAAGATTGGATAGACAATAATGTGTATGGCGGAGGCGATGAAGATGAATAAAACAAAGTCAATAATCGCAGCACTCTTGATTGGATTCGGTGTTGGAACATATACTGGATATGCAAAGCACGATGATATAAGGAAGGTTGTGAATGTTCCAAAGAAAATGGTCGAATACGTTGGCAATTGTGTCCGAAGAGCTCCGAATTACATCTCAAACGCTATGGGTCCTCCAACATTTAGTGTGAAATACGAACTCATCAATGAATTGCCCAGTGCTCATGAAAAGCTTTACTTGATCAAGCCGGAAAAACCAATTACTGTGGTTGACAGCAACGGCGACCCGTACAGGGCGTACGATGAGATAATAGTCAGAAGTGATGAAAAAATTCCTAGCAAAGGAGAGATTACTTTGAGTGAAGATCCCTTTGAAGGTGGACCGACTGGTTGGTGTCAAACCGAAATGAATTCGAAAACAAATCCTCTTCCTGTATATGAGAAATCGAACAGCGGTTACTGACCTCAACTCTTTTTCACTCTTTTTATAATTTTTTCTTCAAAATAATGGTATAACTAGGCAGGTGTTGGAATGATTTCGAAAAAGTTCAATCCAAAGGAAATAGAGAAAAAATGGTCAAAATTCTGGGAAGAAAACGAGATTTACAAGTTCGATGAGAACGGCGAGCGCCCGTACGTCATAGACACGCCACCGCCTTTCACTTCCGGTGTTCCGCATATGGGACACGCGCTGTGGTGGACGTGGAATGACATAATTGCGCGGTACAAGAGGATGAACGGATTCGACGTCCTTCTCCCACAGGGATGGGACTGTCACGGACTCCCGACGGAGCTCAAAGTTGAAAAGGAGTATGGAATCAAGAAGGACGACAAGGAGAAGTTTCTCGAAAAGTGCGCCGAGTGGACCGAGATAAGCATCGACAAGATGAAGACGAAGATGAAGGATCTCGGCTACTCTTCCGATTGGAACTACGAGTATAAGACGCACACGCCGGAGTACATAAAGTTCGTCCAGAAGACGCTGCTCAATCTTTACAAGCGCGGACTTTTGAAGCGCGTAAAACATCCGGTAATGTGGTGCACGAAATGCCGCACGACGCTCGCGAAGGCGGAAGTCGGTTACAAGGAGGTCAACGGAACACTTTATTACATAAAATTCCCTGTCAAAGAGGGCGGCAACATACAAATCGCTACGACGCGACCGGAGCTCCTTCCGGCATGTGTTGCCATATTCGTTCATCCGGATGATGAACGGTACAAAGACAAGGTCGGAAAGCACGCCGTCGTTCCTTTCTTCGATAGGGAAGTTCCAATTTTGGCAAATGAAGAAGCCGACATGGAATTTGGAACGGGCGCCGTGTACTTGTGTACGTTCGGGGACGAGATGGATATAAAGTGGCAGAAGAAGTACAAGCTTCCGGAGATAGACATAATAAACGAAGACGGGACGCTCAACGAAAATGCTGGAAAGTTTGCCGGCTTCATGACGGAGGACGCGAGAAAGAAGATAGTAGAGGAGCTCGCAATGAAGGGACTTCTCGTCAAAGAGGAACCTTACAAGCACAACGTTCTTTGCCACACGGAGAGAAAGACGTGCATGAATCCGATTGAGTTCATGCCAAAAGAGCAGTGGGCCATATCAGCCAAGGAGTTCAATGAAAAGATTATTGAAATCGCAAATGATATAAAGTGGTCACCCGAGTACATGAAGACGCGCCTTATCAACTGGGCGAGCTCCATGGACTGGGACTGGATAATCTCGCGTCAGCGCGTTTTCGGGACGCCCATACCATTCTACTACTGCAAGGACTGCGGTGCGGTCATACCTGTGGACGAAGAGGACCTTCCTGTAAATCCCACGATAGAGAAGAAAGTGACTAAGTGCCCGAAATGCGGCTCAACAAATATAGTCGGCGAAACCGACATATGTGATGGATGGGTTGACAGCTCCATAACCCCGTTAATAGTTTCTGGGTATTGGAAAGGATATTCTAAATGGAAAAAGCTTTATCCTTCATCGTTGCGCCAGCAGGGCCATGACATAATACGCACGTGGGCTTACTACACCATACTTCGATGCTATCTTGAAACAGGAGAGAAACCGTGGGATGAGATACTCATCAATGGTATGGTTCTCGGTCCGGACGGCCGTGAGATGCACAAGTCGCTCGGAAACGTCATAGAGCCGGACGAAGTTCTCGAGAAGCACGGGGCGGACACCATAAGAATGGGACTCGTCCTGCTCGGACTTTACGGGAAGGACGCCGCATTCTCGTGGAAGGACATGGACTACTGCTACAAGTTTCTTATAAAACTATGGAATATTTACAGATTCTCCATGGTGCATCTTGAAAAATGGACGCCAAAAAAGCCAGATGATCTCAAGCTCGTTGACAAGTGGATACTTTCAAGGCTCTCGAAAGTTGAATCGGAGGTTCGTGAGCTCATTGAGAACCACCAATTCAACGTTGCGCTGACGAAGATACAAACGTTCGTGTGGCACGAATTCGCCGACTACTACATAGAGTTCGCAAAGCACAGGCTTTACGAGGACAAGGACGAATCTGCTCTCTACACGCTTTACAAAGTTCTTCTCTCATCGATAAAGATGCTCGCTCCGTTTTCGCCGTTCATCACGGAGGAGCTCTATCAGAACTATTTCAGGGAGCACGAAGGAGTACTTTCCATTCATTTGACAAAATGGCCAAACGATAATCAGGTTTACGACGAGGAGAAGGACGGGGAGCTACTCAAGGACATAGTCAGCTACTTGAGGAAGTTCAAGACGAAAAACGGAATGAAGATGAAAGACCCGATACGCAAAGTCGTTGTGAATGCAGATGTCGATCGCATAAAGGACGAGATAATGAAGATAATGAACGTATCAGAAGTTGCGAGCGGTCACGCATCTGACAAGACAGATGGTGGCGTGGAAATAAGTATCGAAGTTTAATCAATTTAAACATTTCCATTTTATTTTATGTGATAAGCATGAGAATTAAAAAAGAAAATTTCGAATTAGAATGACTTTTTCTTAGGCAATGGTGTTCTTATGGATGAGAGATACTACAAAATTAAAAAATTGGTGCAGGAGCTCGGGGCTAAAAAAGGCAGACACACGGAGCTAGTTACAGTTTACATCCCCCAAGGTTATAACATACATGAGATAGTTAACCAACTGCGCGACGAGCAGTCAACCGCGGAAAATATAAAGTCTAAATCCACGAGAAAGAACGTTGTCACGGCACTCGAGCGCATAATAAGAAGGCTTCAGCTTTATACAAAAACCCCTGAGAACGGGCTTGCCGTATTCTGTGGAAACGTTTCGGAGCGTGAAGGATGGCCAGACATAGAGCTCTGGACTGTAGAACCACCAGAGCCTATAAATGTGAAGATGTACTGGTGCGACCAAAGATTCCGAGTCGAACCGTTGAAGGACATGGTTCGCGAGAAGGAGATATACGGTCTCATATGCCTCGACAAAAACGAAGCTGACATTGCGCTTTTGAAAGGGAAGAAAATCGTTCCGCTCGTTCACATGGATTCCATAATTCCAGGAAAGACGCGCGCGGGGGGTCAAAGTTCTGCACGATTCTCTCGAATACGCGAGGCATTGAAAAATGATTTCCTTAAACGAGTTGGTGAGGCAGCGTCCAAAGCGTTTGAAGGAAACAATGACTTGAAAGGCATACTTGTGGGAGGTACAGGTGGTTTGAAGGAGGAATTTATCAAGGGCGACTATCTCAATTACCAGATACGAGACAAAGTCCTTGGAACTGTGGACACCGCGTACACAGGTGAGTTCGGGCTTCAAGAGATGATAGAGCGCGGTGAGGACTTGATAAAAGAGGCGTCCATTTACAAAGAGAAAAAGATACTTGAGCGCTTCTTTTCAGAGCTCAGAAAGCAGAAGCCGCTTGCAACGTATGGAATAGAACAGACGATGAAAGTGCTCTCCATGGGGGCAGCAGACACAATACTTTTGAGCGAGGCTACTGACATAGTTGAGCTCATAGATGAGAATGGGAATTCAAAGTTCGTTTACGAAAATAAGATCGATGATGAAAAATACGTGAAAAAAATTCCTCTCATAGATGTGATAGATGAAAAGGCGGCTCAGTTTGGCACGAAGGTGGAAATAATTTCAAGGGATACACGAGAAGGAGAGCAGTTTTATGAGCTCGGCGGCATTGGAACGTTGTTACGCTATGAAATAGAATAAATCATTTACTTTTCAATCGATTTCATCATGTCAATGATTTTTATTTCATATTTTTCTTTACCTGGTTGATATCCATTTTTTTTAAGATGCTTATAAATTAATTCCACATCAGATGGATAAACGTACTTTTTATTTCCGATGCCTTTCATTATTGCATATACACCGTATCTGTATGAAAGCGCAAGAACCTCGTACTTTATGATTTCGTCTGAAAATTTATAATTTCTTTCGAGAACATTTCTATATTCGTTCAGAAGCCACCCAGCTCCATCTATGCATTGTTTGGGGTCATATTTGTCAACTTTCTTGTATTTTTTTTCAATTTCCTTTTCGGCAATTGGAGTTAGTTGCATTAAATTTCTCTCTTTTAGTGAAGATTCTGCTGATGCTATACCAATCAAAAATCCGACAGGAATTTTATATTTTTCCGAAACGTAATCAAAGTATTTCATATATT
>WALQ01000013.1 GCA_015522745.1 Candidatus Aenigmatarchaeota archaeon | reverse complement strand
GACTTCGACACTTCCCCAGTCAATCGTTTTCATCTTTCATTACCTCATCAAGGAATACCTTTACGCGCTCCTTGTCAAGTTTGAACTGTCTGATTTTTATGAGACCCTTTTCTTCGGCCTCTTTCAGAAGGACTTCGGTCACCTCGTTCTTGTACATTTTTCCGTAAACTATCTCCTTTATTCCGGCGTTTATGAGTATTTTCAGACACGTGTCGCACGGAAAGTGAGTCACGTAAAGAGTCGCCCCCTCGAGAGATATCCCCTTTCGCGCCGCCATGGAGACGACGTTCTGCTCTGCGTGGACGACGCGGTGGCAGTGGCCGTCGACCATGAGACACCCGACATCTATGCAGTGGTCCATCTTTGACGGAGCTCCGTTGTAGCCGGACGCAAGTATGTATCCGTCCTTCACCGCTATTGCGCCGACTTTGAGCCGCGGACACGTTCCGCGCAAGCTCACCAAATTTGCCAAAAGCATGAAATACTCGTCTTTTGTAGGGCGCGTCTTCCTCAAATGCTCGCTTTCCTTTTCGTATTTTTTTATTTCCATCATGCGAATCGCCTATTGAATATTTGACAGAAATTTTTAAAAGAAGCCCTTGAAACCCTTTTAGAAAAGCTCTTCTTAAAAAGAAGAGCTTTATCAGAAGAAACAAAAAAGTTTCTTTTCCGATAGAGCGAAGTCCTCTTAAGAAGAGCGCTTCAGAAAACCCTTTTAGAAAAAGGGTTTTATCCAAGAAACCTTCTTAAAAAGAAGGTTTTATCCAAGAAACCTTCTTAAAAAGAAGGTTTTATCCAAGAATCTTTAAGGTCTTTAGCCTAAACTTTTATTCGGTCTTTCAGACTATTAAAGCCTCTTTGAAAAAGAGGCTTTATCAAAACCCTTTCTTGAAAGAAAGTGTTTTATCGGAAAGAACATTTTAGCTCTTTCCGCTAGAGCGCTTTCTCTCTGAGAAAGGGCTCTTATGGGCCCGCCCGGATTTGAACCGGGGTCTCAGGCTCCCAAAGCCCGGATCCTAACCAAACTAGACTACGAGCCCGCGTCTTTTATAAAATGTTCTGATAACCTTAAATAAGTTTTTGGAGCTCAACAATTTAAATTATTGCGAAAATTTTCTTTATGGACTTGAAGGAGTACTTGACGGGTAAACTTCCGGAAGAATACAGGCAGTACATTCCGAGGAGCTTCGACATAATAGGCGACATAGCCATAGTTGAAATCCCAAATGAGCTCAAGAAATTCCGAAAAGTCGTCGGCGAGGGAATTTTATCCATAAACAAAAACGTCCGAACCGTTTACGAGAAGGCGTCAGCGCGCGAGGGAACATTTCGCCTCCGAAAGCTCAAATACGTTTGTGGTGCCAGACGCTTGATTACTGTTCATAAGGAAAATGGTGCGCGCATCTCGCTGAACGTGCGAACGTGCTACTTCTCTCCGCGCGAAGGCACGGAGCGAATGCGCATCGCAAAATCAATTGGTGATGAGCACGTGATGGTTTTCTTCGCGGGTGCCGGACCGTATCCAATTGCCATTTCGAAGCACTCAAACGCAAAGGAGATAGTTGGCATAGAGATAAATCCTAAATGCGTCACACACTTCAAAAGGAACATCAAATTGAACAAGGTCAAGAACGTCGTTCCTGTTTTGGGCGACGTGTCAAAAGTGTACAGGAATTTTCATGGTTTTGACCGTGTCATAATGCCGCTTCCCGAGAGCGCGTGGAAGTTTCTCAAAGAGGCGAAGCACGTTTTGAAAAGAGGTGGCATCATCAGCTTGTACTGCATTTTCAGCAAAACCGAGGACGAAAAATTTTGGCGAGAACGAATTTCAAAAACGCTCCCGAAAGCAAAGATAATTTCCATAAACAAAGTTCTTCCCTTCGGCCCCGGAAAGATGAAAATGAGAATCGACATATCAGTGTGATTTGTACTTGCAGTGGTCTTTGAGCGGGCATTCTTCGCATTTTGGTGCAACCGGCCTGCACACGTTCTGCCCAAACGAGACGAGTACATGGTTGATGCCCTTCCAGTATCTCTTTGGGAATATTTTCATGAGCTCCTTTTCGGTTTCCAACGGGCTCTTCGTCTTCACCCATCCGAGTCGGTTTGATATCCTGTGGACGTGCGTGTCGACGCATATTGCGTCCTTTCCAAACGATAGCGCGAGAACGAGGTTTGCCACCTTCCGGCCGACCCCGGGAAGTTTGACGAGCTCTTCGAATTTGTTTGGAACATTTCCGCCGTACTTATCGACGAGCATTCTTGCCATTTCCTTCAAGTGCCTTGCTTTCGTCTTGTAAAATCCGACTGGGTATATGAGTTTTTCTATTGCTTTGGTGGGCATTTTTGCAAGGTCGCTTGGCGAGCTCACGCGCGAGAAAAGATTTCTCGATGCCTTGTCCGTGACGTAATCTTTTGTTCTTGTGCTGAGAACGGTGGATACGAGAACGTGGAACGGACTTTTGTAATCCCGGTCAATGGACTCTGCCATCGTGTCGTATTTTCTCGTGAACTTTCGAAGTATCTTGAATTCTTCTACTGGGTCCATACTCTCACATCCAAAACCACGTGGTACGTTCTCGGTGCTATCGACTTGACAATCTTCTTGTTCAGGACTTCGATTTTGCCAAAACCACTTGCGTCTTTCAATGGCACATCCCAGAGCTCACTTTCTTTGTACGAATTGTGGAAATGAATGACACCTCCGTTTTTTACCATCATTTTTGCGTAGGGGATGAACCTTTCCGTGTGTGGAAAATAACCCATGATTATCCGGTCTGCGTTTTCTATGCGGACGTTCCTATTGTCATCGCACACGGGAATTATGTTGTTGAGTTTGTTTATTCGTATGTTTTCTATGAGGTACTTGCACGATTCGGGGTTCTTTTCTATTGCGTAAATCGTCGACGATGGATTTCCTTTCGCCACGCCTAACGAGAAATACCCTATGCCCGTGAACATGTCAACAACCTTCTCGCCATTCCTCACCTGGGAGATTATCCTCTTTCTCTCGTTGAGGTTTCCCTTTGAGAACATGACTCTTGCCACGTCGAGCTTGTAAAGTATGCCGTGCTCTCTGTGAACAGTTTCCGTTCCGTCTCCAAAAGACGCTATTATTTTAGGCGTTCGGAGCTCGCCCTCGACGCCCCGAACGAAGCATACGGTCTTTATCCTCGGAAGCGCGTTCATTATTTTTTTCGAGAGCTCCTCCAACCTTTTTCTGTGCGCGCTCTCTAAAAGCTTGATTAGAATGACATCTCCGATGATTTGATACGACTTTGGCACATTGACGCCGACTGACTCCCCGAGCTCTTTCATGTTCATGAATTAACGTTGCCCGCAAAAAATAAATAATCAAGAATTTAAGCGTTTGTGAGCACTTTATTTCATGATTTCGATACCCGATGACATAAAAGCGAAGCTCCTGAATATGCATTACGGAATTAGCGGCCATTCGGCCGTCGAGATATGCACTTGGACCAAAAAGCACCTGCGCAATGAGGGTGCGTGCTACAAGAGGAAATTTTACGGCATAGACACGAACAGGTGCGCCGAAATCGCCCCGACACCGCTGTGGTGCGAGCACAACTGCATTTACTGTTGGCGTCCCATGGAGTTCATGGATTTCAAAAGGCGCGGCGTCCTGATGGAACCCGAGGAAATCATAAACGGACTCGTCAAGGAAAGGCGCCGATTACTTTCCGGATTCAAAGGGTTTGAAGGCGTGGACAAGGGGAAGTTTCACGACGCTTATGAGCTCTTTCCAAGCCACTGGGCCATAAGCCTTGCAGGAGAGCCGACCTTGTATCCGAAGCTTGATGAGCTCGTTCGTGAGCTCAAGAGCAATCGCGAAGTGCGCTCGATTTTTGTCGTGACAAATGGAGAAGAACCGGGCATGATCAGGAAGATGAAAGAGAAGGATGCATTGCCCGTCCAATTGTACGTCTCCGTTAACGCCGGGAACGAGAAACTTTACAAGGAAATTGCGCATCCCGTTTACGAAGATGGGTGGGAGCGACTCAACAAGACGCTGGAAATGATAAAAAACCTCGGAACGAGAAGCGTCATACGCTTCACGATGATAAAGGGTATCAACGACAATGTAGATGACATTGCGCCGCTCCTTGAAAGGACGCAGAGCGATTTCATAGAGATCAAAGCCTACATGTTTGTTGGGTATTCGCGGAAGAGATTGTCCATTGAGAACATGCCAACGCACGACGAAGTCGTAAGGTTCGCAAATGAGCTCGCAAAGAAGCTTCCGAGCTACGAGATAATTTCCGAGCACAGACCGTCACGAATCGTTCTCTTGAAGAACAAAAACTCGACGGTCAAAAACATAATCATATTCAATGACCCCAAGTACGACGAGGTCGATGAGATCGACGAGAGTTGGAAGATATACACCATTCTGAAAAAGTACAGAAAGGCACGTTTCGTCTTTGACAAATACGGATTCGATTCATGGGGGAAAGATTACATGACAATTGGAGAGCAGTCACATGAGCTCGGCATCGATGCAAAGAAGGTCGTTGACGACGTAAACGATTTGATCAAGAAGGAATATTTAAAATGAATATATTCAAGGAACTTGCTTTCTTTTTATTTTCTCATAACATATTGG
>WALQ01000012.1 GCA_015522745.1 Candidatus Aenigmatarchaeota archaeon | reverse complement strand
CACCATGAAGTTCATCACATGGGATGATGCAGTTTCTATAATCAGGTCGGGTGGCGTCGTAGTTTATCCTACTGAGACATGCTTCGGGCTCGGTGCCGACGCAACAAACGAAAAAGCCGTCGAGCGCGTCTTTGAGCTCAAAAAGCGGCCGAAAAGCAAGCCGATATCAATCGCGTTCTCGAGCGTCGAAATGGCGAAAGAGTTCCTCGCTCTGCGAGGAATCGCATACGAGCTCGCAAAGAGGTTCATGCCCGGGCCGTTGACACTCGTCGTCAACCGCATTGGATTCCGTGTCCCCGATTTCGACAAAGTGCGCGACATGATACGCTCCATCGGACGACCGATAACGGCAACGTCCGCAAACATATCAGGAGAGCCGCCGGCGTACAGGTTTGATGAGATCCCCGACATCGCTCCGGTTGTGAAGGAGCTCCCGAAGGGCGAACGACCGTCAACGGTGTTTGATGTCGATAAGATGAGCATTCTTCGTGAAGGCCCGATTTCAAAGGAAGAAATAATGTCGTTCATTCATCGATGATGCGATATTATTTTAGCCACAATGTCTTTTGTGCTGTACTCACCGAATTTCTCGACTCTTACAAGTTTGAATTTCAGATGTCGCGAAGCCCCTATTTCACGAATCCACTCGTCGTTTTGGTCGTAGCCAATCGCAATTATATCCGGCTCTTCGCGCTCAACGACCTTGAAGAAGTCGCGCGGATCGCCGCAAACCGCCTTGTCAACATAGCGTATGGAGTTTATTATTTCGGCGCGCTCTCGGCAGCTCATTATAATACGCCCTTTCTTCCTGCTAACGGTGTCATCGTGCGCGACAACGACTACGAGCTCATCGCCGAGCGATTTGGCTGCGCGAAGAAACCTTATGTGCCCCACGTGCAATATGTCAAAACAGCCACCAACAAGAACTTTTACCATGTCCACACCACTATAAGTTTTTCGTAATCATTTAAATTGTTTTTCAGATTATTGTACTTATGAAACTACTTTTGCTTTCAGACACCCATATCGGATTCGGCCGTGGAACGGAGCGAAGAAACGACGCGACAATTGCATTCCAGGAGATAATGGAGCGCGCATGCGAAATGAACGTAGACGCAGTTCTGTTCGCAGGCGACATGTTCAACACATCAATGCCGTCGTCCGAAAATATGATAGCCACGATGAAAGGCATTTCAAATTTGTTCGTCCTCGACGGTGCAAAAATAGTCGAATTCATTAACAAAGACCCCGTTCACGTCCGTGGAGCCCCGTTTATCGCAATACACGGCAATCACGAACGCCGGTCCAAAGGATTTCGCAATCCCGTGGAATCTATGGAAGATGTGGGATTTCTCATTCATCTCCATCTCAATGGGATTGTGATCGAGAAGGGCGGAGAGCGTGTCGCAGTTCAGGGCATGTCGTTCGTTCCGGAGCGATATGCAAAGAGCGTTCTCGAAAAATGGTCGCCGAAGCCAGTTGAAGGGGCAAGGAACATACTTCTCCTCCATCAATCAATAGACAAGTTCGTGTATTCACCGCTTGAACCGCCGACAATAAACATATCCGACCTTCCCAAAGGATTTGACCTCATACTCGACGGCCACATTCACAAGCGTGAAGAAGTTGGCGGAACCAATCTTGTGATATGCGGAAGCACAATCGCAACGCAAACGAAGCTCGAGGGAGACAAGGGATTCTACATACTCGACACGAAAACAATGAAGATGACGTTCTACCACATCAAGAACCAGAGAAAGATATTCATATACGACGTCGAAACTTCGAGTGACGTTGTGAAAATACTAGATGAACTCTCAAAGAGCGAGTACAAAATGAAACCAATCGTTCGACTTAAATTACACAAGAAGATGAATGAACATGAAGTCGACAAATACAGAAACAGGTTCATAATTTCGTTCTCGCTAGCGCTCAAAAGCGAAGGCGCAACCGAAAGTGAAGATATCAACGATATGAACATAGAAGATCTTGGTCGCGAACTTCTGAAAAAGAATGCGAAAGAAATCGACACAAATTTCTTGTTCAACAACATACTTGACGAAAACGCATTCGACATAATTTACAAGAAAATTGGTGAAGAAATTGATAAGGAAAATTAAATTGGTTAATTGGCGCTCGCACGAAAACACGGAGCTCGAGTTTCACCGCGGGATAAATGTAATCATGGGAAGGATGGGCGCAGGAAAATCGTCCATAACGGATGCAATGTGCTTCGCGCTTTTCGCAACGTTTCCAAATCTTCAAAAAAAGACAATAAAGCTCGATGACATAATAATGCGCACTCCGAAGGAAAAGCGCACTGCTTCGGTGGAGCTCTGGTTTGACGTCAACGGACACGAGTACTACGTAAAGCGCGTCGTAGAAAAGAAGAAGGGAACAACGACATCTGAACTTAGAATGGATGACAAGCTCATCGAGGCGCCGAAATCAAACGCCGTGACAAAGGCTGTGAAAAGCGTTCTTGGACTTGATTACGACTTATTTACCCGCGCCGTTTACAGCGAGCAGAACAACATAGATTACTTCTTATCGCTGCGCCCAACAGATAGGAAGAAGAAAATTGACGAGCTGCTGATGATAGACAAATTTGAAAAGATGCGCGCAGCATCTGTATCACTGGTATCAAAGGCTCGTGAACGCGCTAACGAACGGCTTCGTGACATAAATTCGATGAATGAGGAAAAGGCAAAAGAAGATGTGAAAAATGTAATTTCCAGAATTGATAAGTTGAATGAAGAAATAAGGGAAAGTGAGGGCACCCTTTCAGAAGTTAATGAGAAAATTAAATCACTCTCAAAAGAAGTTTCAGAAATGAAATCCTTGAAAGATGAGCTCAATTCACTTGAACGTGAGCTCTCATCAAAGATGGGCGAATTTGAATCAATAAAAAATGAAATGAAACGCCTTGAAAATTATTACATCAAAAAAGAAGAGTTTGAAAAGAAATTGAAATTACTTCCAAATATTTCTGACATGGAATCTGAGGTGTCAAACATAAAATCACTGATAAATGGCACAGTCGAAGAAATGAAATCAATAGAGTCAACACTCGGAAAGATCAAGTATCTCATATCTTCAAATGAAAAGAAAAATAAAGAACGTGAACTGTATGAATTTGAGGTTAAAAAATACGAACAAAAGTACGGAACGTTGGAAGATCTGGAAAAGATGATGAAAAACGGGGAGGCAAAAATACAGGAGTTGAAATCGGGCATAGGAGAAGAAGTCGGAAAGAAAAATGAACTAGAAGCTTCATTGGTTCAATTGAAGAAATCCGACAAGAAGTGTCCTGTGTGTGGTTCACCACTTACAGAGGAAAAAGTAAGATGTCTCATACAAGAAAAAGAGGAAGCATTGAAGGTATCGACAAAAAAGATAAATTCATTGAACGAATCTGTTCAGGAAGAACAAAAGAGCATATCAAAGATGAGCCACGATCTGATTGTTTGGAGAAAATTCAAAACGAAACTTGATATGCTTCATGAGGAGAAGATTGATGAAAATGAACTTCATGAACTGGAAAATAAGAAATCATCTCTCCAGAAAAAGTACGGCGAACTCGTTCAAGAAGAGAAAGAACTTGAAAACAAAATAAAGGATGTTCAGAAGAGAATCATGGAAATTCAGAATAAAATAGAATACGCAAACGAATACGAAACAAAAATGAAAAGAAAATATGACATCGAAACCGACATACAAACACTTTCTAAGAAAAAGGGGGAAATCGAGACCCATTTTGACATTGAACGCCTTAACAAAATGGAAGATGAGCTCAGAAATCTTTATGCAAAGAGAAGTGAAATAAATACGTCAATGAAGAAGAATGAACAAATGGTAAGCGAACTGAAATTATTTAAATCTGAACTTGAAAACAAGATCTCTCTTATAGAGAATTACAGAAGAGAATACAAAGTTCTCTCAAAAATGGAAGAATATCTAAAAGGGTTTGAGAAAGCACTCGTAAAAACGCAGGAGCAGATAAGAAAGAAAATAATAGAAACCGTCAATAGAAACATGTCTGCTGTGTGGAAAGAATTCTACCCATACGACGAGATACAGGACATAAGGTTGAATGCAACGGAAAACGACTACAAGCTTGAATTGTTCGACGGCGTAGAATGGCGTGGTGTCGACGGAGTTGCATCAGGTGGAGAGCGAACGTCCGCCGCCATATCGCTTCGCATAGCGCTCTCTATATCGCTTGTGAAGCAGTTGAAGTGGCTCATACTCGACGAGCCGACGCACAATCTTGACGATGCCGCCATAGATTCGTTTTCGTTCATACTGAGAGAGAAACTATCGTCGCTCGTAAATCAAATATTCATAATCACGCACGAGGAGAAACTGGAGAACGCAGTCACGGGAAGCTTCTACAAACTCTCCAAAGAGGGTGGTGTGACAAACGCGGAATTGAAAATGGAATAATCACATAAACGCGTTCAGGTCGTCGTCATCTCTTTTTTGCTCTTTCGCGTACTCCTCGGCAAGCTTTTCCAGGTCGAAACTGCGCTTGGAATCCATAACTTCTTTCTTCCTCACGTTGAAAACGAGCGGATACCCCGTGGCTTCGCCTATCATAATCGCCTCCCCGACGGACAGGGACGGTATCCTGCTCAAAACAGACACGTCAAGACCCTCTGAGCTCTTCTTGATGTTGTCTATGTCGTACGGATTCGTGACGCGCAGTATTATCTTCGTTCCGCATTGGCTCAGTGCTGTCGTTGAAAGATGGACGGGGCGCTGCGAAATCATGACAAGGGAAGCGCCAAACTTCCTCCCTTCGCGCGCTATCTTCTCTATTATGCCCCGTGACAGAGATCGTTCGACTTCGACGTTCTGCGGCGCGAAGTTGTGCGCCTCTTCGACTATCAAAACAAACGGTGGAACGATGCCTTCAATGCGCTTTGAGAAGAGAAGGTGGCCGAAATAATAAAGAACTATCTGCCTCACACGCTGGCTAGTCGTTTTCGAAAAATCTATTATGGACAGCTGACCCTGCTTGCAAATCTTGTTAATACTTGGATTGTCGTAAACGCCGAAAATGTTCATTGACTTCAAGGAGCGAAGAACGCTGATTATCGGGTCGCGCGTTTTCTCATTGACAGCACTGAGGTGCTCCATAAGGTCGTCGATTGAGAACGCCTTTTTATCCGCGCGGAGCTCCCTAAGCGCCGAATCAAGCGCCATTTTCTGCTTAGCCGTCAGCGACTTGAATATGGGCCACGAAGACGAAAGATTGCT
>WALQ01000011.1 GCA_015522745.1 Candidatus Aenigmatarchaeota archaeon | reverse complement strand
GCATCTATAAATATTTTATTTGTGTCTTCTTCTCTTGTTTTTTATGCCATTTAAATGTAACAAAACTATCAGCATAATCGCGATCAACGCCAATAAAATGTAAAAACCAACTTCATAATAATTTATTTTTTCATACCATTTGGGTTTCGAGAGTTGAACATCTATGTAACTCAAATTCTTTGGGGAAACAACATAAAATCTCACATTAGACTCGATGAAAAATGGTGTGTCAAAGTTAATGTGAACCTTTGCCATCTCTCCGGCTAAGGCTTGCATAGAAACGGACGAGAACTTCCACCCTTGTGGATAACTCTCTGGAACAATCAGATATGTTCCATTCTCATCTGGCATAAATGTTATATCCACCGAGCTCTCTGTGTTTTTCGACTCGGCAACCATCTCCGTTGCATTTGGGGTTGATGTAACATTTATTTCAAATGGATTGAGATTGTAAACGTTGTCGCACATGTAAAGATAAGGCTGCGCAATTATTGTTCCGTTTTCGTTAGGAACCCAGAATATATTGAAAACGCTCGAATCACCAGGCTTTGACACACGCTCATTAGACCACGCCACATAAATCGTCTTGTTGGATTTCTCAAAATTCACACGATAGTAAGTTTTGCATGTAACTGACCCTATGTTCTCCAAGTTGAATTTTATTGAAATGAGTTTACTTGTTGTTTTTGTGTAATTAGAATAAGTCGTGTCTCCGCGTATATTTCCACTGACATCAACGGAAACGTACATCGAAAAAACCGCGGAACTCAGTATAATAAACATTAAGATTATTTTTTTCATATCCATTTTATCAATCCCTCAAATAACTTGTTTTTTGGATACCTTATTAAAACATCTAATTCTCCCGTGTAGTTCCCAATTTCTGTTGCATTCAATTTTATTGTTATTTCCTTTGTCTGCCTCGGAGCGACGACAATCCTCTTTGTATATTTCAAAAGTTTTGTTATGTTTCCAAATGAGTACATTCGGAGCTCAACGTTTTTATTTGTCGGGTTCCTGATGTTTATTTTCTTCCTTTCCGAAAAGTTCAGGGGAAGTATTCCAAAGTCAAGTTTGTCTGTGTCCGTTGATATTCCAAGCGGAACTTTTCCATTCCCAAATGAGACCACGCTAACGTTTAATGGATATCTAATCACATACTCGTCAAAGAAAAGATTTTTGCCGAATGGATAATTCGCCACACGTTCTCTTGTTTCATTTAGAACATAACTATTTGGAGGATTGTAGTTTCCATAAATTTCTGAAAATAAAATTAGTATAATAATAGCAACTATCGTGATTAGAGTAATTTTTATACATTTTGAGAATCGACCACTCATTTCACCATCTCCAGTATATAATGAGCATTATTACCAAAACTATTAAAACTATGAGCCACCACGGAAACCTTGACGGCGGTTGTTCTATGGCACTCTTTTTGACTATCTCATTTGGAACCTCTATACTTCCTAATTTTGTCTGTGTTCCAGTTATCCAGCTTACAGTAACTTTTATCTGATAATTTCCAGATTCTAACCCTTTCTTGTACCAATACACCGGAATTATGTGAGACTCTCCAGGTTTCAATTTCATAGCTCCACTCCTCAGAACTGCTGCCACGTTGTTCAAATGATCGTAAACTTTCACCTCGTCAAGATATACTGATTCCGTGACTGTTCCTGTGTTTTTAACGAGAATGTCTATTCTTGCTTCATTTGCACCAGCACGCTCTCCGTCCATGGCGATTATATCTGCCTTTCTTATGGCTTTTCCTGGTATCTTGAAGACAACTACTGCACGCGTCACACCTATCGTACCAACCGCGGGGGCTTTAGAACCTTTTGGCAAACTTGGTGTGAGGTCTATTGTCCCCATGTGATAGCCAGATTCTGCGTTCCTCGGAACATTAAGATAGAACGAGGCCTTCCTGTTTATGTATGTGAATGAACCGTCAGGAAGCTTTACTAATGTCTTCTCAGACGGTCTCAGAAGGATTTTGCTTATTGGAAAAGAAAACCATGTGTTTACTGGCTCTTCTGACGCATTTTTCAAATTGTACCCCGTTCGCGCTGTCTCCATAAATGCCGCCTGAGGTGGTTTGTACCCAAGAGTCACATAAATATCATATGGAGAAGTCGTCATGAGATATATATTTCCTATATATCGATTTCCAGATTTTATTTCACCAAAATCATAGTACCCTGGAGCAGCACCTATTGATATCGAAAATGCACATGATGAAATGAGCATCATTGTAACAATAACAAGTTCCCTTCTCATCTTTATCCCGTTATATAATTGTACTGAATTTATAAATATTTTCTCACAAGTTCTTTTTATGAAATTCTTTTGCGATGTGATATCGAAAGAGATACTCCCGCAGGTAAGAGCGGGTATAGCAAGAACAATGTTCTTCAAATACAGATGGGATCAGGAAAGAATAGCGAACATTCTTGGAATAACTCAAGCTGCCGTGTCGCAATATATTAAATATAAGAGGGTTGAAAAAAACATAAATGTCGAACAATTGTGCGATTTTATAGTGAGTCATGGAAGTGCACAAAAAGAGGTATACACGATGATATGGAAATTGTGTGTTGACATTGCAAAAGAACATGGCGTGTTTATTCCTTAAACGTTTAAATATTAAAATATCATATTCATTTGAATAGAGGTGAAAAAATGGCAAAGCACAAAGCATTTAAGAAAAGGCACAAAGAAATCAAACACAAAGAGAAAAAACACGAACAGAAACACAGCGAAAAGAGAAGTTCAAATTCTTTCTGGGTATGGAGCTCAGTAATTCTTGCAGTAGCACTTGTTGCAACCATAGCTTACTACACATCCATGCCAAAGACAACAACTGCGAGCAACACAGATGTAGCGAAGATAGCCAACAGCACAATAAATTACATAAACACGGCACTTCTCCAGGGACGTGCGACGGCAAAACTTTTGAATTACAGCGCAACGAAGTATCCGAATTTGTACAAAATAGAAATCGAGATAAACGGCCAGAAGTTCGATTCGTACGTAACAGGAGATGGAAAACTTCTGTTCCCAAGCGCCATAAACGTCACAACCACGGAGAGCAACAAACAGGATAATCAGAACGAGAACAAATTTGACGCACCAAATTCGGACGTGCCTGATGTAAAGTTGTTCATCATGGCTTACTGCCCGTATGGTCTGCAGGCAGAAAAGGCAATGATACCTGTGTACAACTTACTCAAGAACAAGGTAAACTTCAGCCTCAACTACGTGATTTACAGCAACTACGGAAACGAATGTCTCGACAACGGAACTTACTGTTCCATGCACGGAAGTGCGGAGCTCACCGAGGACATAAGGCAAATGTGCATATTGAAGAACTACGGCAAGGAAACGCTTTGGACGTACCTTGACAAATTCGACCACGAATGCACATATCAGAATGCAAAGACATGTTGGGAAGACGTCGAGAAAGAACTCGGTTTGAATGAGACATTGATACAGAATTGCGTTGATAAAGAGAAAACAGAATTCACGATGCTCAAGAACGAAAAAGACCTTGACAGCAAGTACAATGTGAGAGGATCACCGACGCTCATCATAAACGGAAAGGAGTATTCGGGTGACCGTTCGCCAGAAGCGTTCAAAGAAGCAGTGTGCAGTGCATTCAACACAAAACCATCAGAATGTAACGAGAACCTTTCAAGCGAATCAGCATCATCGGGATTCGGTGGAGGAACAGGTTCAGATAGCGGAGCTCAGTGCAACTAAAAATCTAATTTTCTTTTTCTTTTATTTTACGATTTATAATATATCCTATCAAAATTCTTGAGAGCTTGTATATTGGAACGAGAACAATCACTCTGAAGAATTCTAGTATGAAGAAAACCATAAGAGAAATAAATAATGGAAACCACTTTATAGTTGATTGAAACATCTGAGAGTTGTCAAGAGCCTCATCTATGTATGGGTCGACATCAATTTTCGTTGAATTTGTCTGATAACTTTTAACAAGTAAGTTGAAGTTTTTGTTTATATCACTTATTATAACATCTTTATTCTGAACATTTGAATTCTCCACAGATGAAATTATGTTCGATTTTTCATAATCCAGAACTCCGTAAACAATATGCTCGGTTTCATTTTGCAAATTCGAGACTTCTTCTCCAACTATTGGTTTAATGAGCGATTTCATACCGTTTCTGAATGAGTTCTGGTACATTATAGAATTGTTTAAAACAACGACAAAAACGCCTATGGAAATTGTGACATCAAGCAATAAAAGTGATATGTCAGTTCTCTTTGATAGCATCACCAATGTAAATATTCCAAACGAGACTATGAAGCCCATGAGCGTGTGCTCTATGAGCACAAAGAATATCATTGATATAACCGATGCAACGAATATTTTCTTATAATCGTCAACAAAATTAACTACAGCCGCAGCTAATGCCAACAAAATCAATGAAATCATGGGAAAAATAAACGGCTTCATGAGCTCATTTAACGACGAAAATATATTCATCCCACTCGTTAAGACGAACATTTTAAATGCCATGGTTATTTGTAATAAAACTATTGACATCACAGAAAATCCAGAAACGTTAAGAGCAATAGCTGACAACAAAACCAATGAAACAATAATAATTAATAAAACGTTGTCTCTTTTCATGATTTGTACCTGTATTTGAATTTTTT
>WALQ01000010.1 GCA_015522745.1 Candidatus Aenigmatarchaeota archaeon | reverse complement strand
GCTCACAACATATCCGTATCTCGTCTTCCCCCAAAGAATATCGCCCGTCTTTCTCGTCACGATGTTTATTGCGTTGACCGGACAAACGTAAGTGCATGCTCCGCACCCCTCACACAAGAATTTGTCAATCTTCGGGGGTCGCGCCGCACCAAAGTTGCACACTTCAACGCATCTCATGCACCGAATGCACGAATCATTTATCACGGCCGTTTTGGATATGCTCACGCTTTTACGGTTACGAAGTTCGACTCCGAGCGCGAGGGCTAGATTTGGAGCATCGACATCCGCATCCATGGAAACTAACTTGTACTTTTTCGAGAAATGCGATATCATGGACGACGTGAAGAACGTCTTTCCCACTCCGCCCTTTCCACTCCCGACCGAAATTCTCATGAGCTCTCACCACGTATGAAATTTGCGATCTTTTTTATTTCAGAATATGCGTCAACGTTCTCGTCCAAAAGTTTTTGGTTGATGTAATATTTAACGAGCTCCCTGTCGAACTTTATTCTTGAAATTACCCTCACACCACGCTCGTTGCAAAGCCGTTCGATTTTTGAATTGTCCCCAATGTCGCTTCTGTTTATGACCACAAACGTTCTTTTGTTAAGTTGGGAAGTTATGTCAAGTATCAATTTCAAATCGTGAGCTCCGAAAGGCGTCGGCTCCGTAACCGCAACAATAATGTCGGCGTCTTCGAGCACCGATACCACGGACGAGCCCGTTCCCGCGGATGTGTCGTAAATGTAAAAATCGTAGTCGCCGCGAGCCAAGCTTTTTGCCTTGTTTATTGCATGCAAGGATTCCTTCTCGCCCTCAACTATGGACGCGGTGAGTAAATCCAATCCCCGTAGTTTCGAGAAATAGACGTGCCCGACAACTTTTTTGCCGTTGTCTATGGCATTTCTTGGACAGACGATCTTGCACGTCCCGCACCCGTTGCACATGTTTGGGAAGACCTTTATCTTTCCGTTGAGCTTGATGAGCGCGTTCTCAGGGCACGCGTCGACGCATCTCTCGCACAAATCGCACCTGTCGTTGATTATTGGCACAAAGAGTTCAACGGGCGTTCCGTTCCTGAGCTCCGCACCGAAGAAAATGTGGTCGTTCGGACACCCTGCGTCCGCGTCTATGAGAACGACCTTTCCGAATTTGGAGAGAACGTTGGCTACATTGACCGCGATTGTCGATTTCCCCGTGCCACCTTTTCCGCCAGTAAACGCAACTTTCATTCAACTTCCCTCGTCTCGTGTTCGAGCTTCTCCAATTTTCCTTCGACGAAATCCTTCACAACATCGGCAACAACGTCCGAATTCGCCTTGTATATGTCAACAAAGTTGTCCCGAAGAACATGGAACGATATCTCCCCTATGTTTTTTGTGATTACAACATCAGAATTTTGCGACAGGAATTTTCCTATGGAAAGTCCGGCCTTCACCTTTTTGTCCACGTAAGGATTCGGGACCACCTTCATGCGCTCAACGTTTTTTTCCTTGACGAAGAACAGCGCAAAGTACGGAGCTCTGGATAGATTTTTCGCGACTTTCTCACCAGACTCGTCGTTCACAGGAATTGAAACAACGTACTCGCTTTCCTTCTCGGGCTCGACGTGTATGTTGAGCTCATTAACCTGAGGGAACGCTTTTTTTATCTTCCACTCAATTTCCTCTGATATCTCATGGACCCGTTCGACGTTAATATTCCCCTTGACGAGAATCGTCATGTCGCCAAAAACGACCATTCCTGACTTCCTGAGCTTTATGGACTTTATTCTTTTCACATAGTTCGTTGAAGTGACAAGTTCTTTTATTTTCTTCTCCATTTTCGGCTCTGGTGAAGCGTCCATAAGTATGAACACGGATTCGTAGAGCCCTTTAAGGCCGTACTTCACGAGCAGGAACGATATGAAGATTCCCACCGCTCCCTCAACGTACATCACTCCAAAATGTGAAGCAGCAACACCGACGAGAACCGCAAGCGATGTTATTATGTCCATCCGCGACTCATAACCGTTGAGCAAAAGAGCCGAAGAATTTATCTTCTTGCCTACTTTAATCTCATAAATTGATATGAAATAGGACGCTATTGCAGAAATCGCCGCAACACCCATAGCAACGTAATCAAAACTAATTTCTGTACTCTTTAACGAGTGTACAGAGCCGAAAAACGTAAGCACACCGGCAGCGACTATGAAAATTGACACGACAAACGTGGCAAACGTTTCTGCCTTGTAATATCCGTATGGAAATTTTTTGTCTGGCGCCTTCTCGGAGATTTTAAGCCCGATGAACGTGGCAAAAATTATGAAAATATCCGATGTGGAATGCAACGCATCAGCTATCAGAGCCACACTGCCGCTCAAAACTCCCACGATGCCTTTCAAAACGGCAAGAACCACCGTGGCAGCAGTGCAGTTCAAGGCAACTTTCTTTCCACTGCTTACATCCATCTTCCACGACCTCCTCTGCCGAATCCGCGACCAAATCCACGCCCTCGACCTAAATCGTGCCCAAAACCACGCGTATGCTCTTTGAATTCTTCCAATTCACCACGCTTCAAGCGCTCAACAACATCTTTGACCGTGCCGACGCCGGAAAATACTTTCACGCCTGCCTCGCGAAGTATCTCGTAAGAATTCGGACCTATTTCTCGCGTTATAACGGCACTCGTGCCAGAGTTGAGAATTGCACGCGCCGACGCCACGCCGGCGGCATGCTGCGCAAGAGAACCGGGATTTCTCTTCGCAACAACGGACATTGAATCCAAGTCAACTATCGTGAAAAACGGGGCTCGACCAAATATATTGGACACTTCTTCGTCAAGACCGCGCTCACCATTTGTAGGAATTGCAACTTTCATTCCAATCGCCTCCCACGACCGAAACCGCGACCAGCTCCGCGACCACGACCAAAGCCGCGCCCACCATCGACTCTATAAATTGCGGTCGAGCCGCATTTAGGACATTTCGCAGGACGGCCCGTTCCGTAGGGCTCTTCCCATTCGTATCCGCATGAGCCGCACTTGAATTTCCTTCCTTCCATAACATCACCTCAATCTTACAACATTTTTGGAGTCGCACTTCGGGCATTCAACAGCACTCGTTCCAAACGGCTCCTTCCATTCATAACCGCAATTTCTGCAATGCATAACTCTGTACTTGACCTCAAATGCTCCGCCGCTTATTTCAAGCGCCTTTCCGTTGAACACGGCGTCCACGACTTTCTTACGCGCATTCGTGAGCTCCGTCCACAGCGTCTTCCGCGATATGTTCATTATCTTCGCCGCTTCCTCCTGGTCATGCCCGTCAAGATCAACGAGTTTCATCGCCATGAGCTCGTCTGGACTAATTGTAACCGTTTCTATGTCGCGCAACCGAACTCTGCGCGGCTTGAAATAGTCGGTCTTAGGGAGCTCGTACAATCGGCGAAGTTTTCTGGGTCTCGACATAAAAACACTAATTACTCATATGCGCAAAAAGTATTTAAGCTATTACAGAAGCAGTTTTTCCATATCATCCGAGAGTTTCACGATGTACG
>WALQ01000009.1 GCA_015522745.1 Candidatus Aenigmatarchaeota archaeon | reverse complement strand
GGACGATGGTGCAAGATTGTGGATAGATGGAAAGCAAATAACGAATTCGTGGGTTCTTCAAAGTCCCACGACTTATTCCGGAAAAATCAACTTAACTGCTAACACATGGTACCCGATTGTAATTGAACATTTTGAAAATACTGGAAATGAAAACTTGACTTTGGAATGGGAATCAGCAAATCAAACAAGAGAAGTTGTTCCATCTTCGTATCTAGCTTTTTCCGCTCATGAACAATCACCGACTATTTTTGGAACATCATATTTTAGCGGCAACGTCGGCATCGGGACGACGAGTCCAACCTACAAGTTGCAAGTTGATGCAGGGAGTTCATCAAATCCTGGCATAGGGGTCAACGGCTACATAAAAGCAACAGGAAGCATAACGGCGAACACTGGTCTCGACCTTGCGGAGCGCTTCCCTGTTGGCAATGAGCTCCCTCCAGCGGGTGAGCTCATTGCGGTCGGACCGAATGGAACTGTGGTTAGGACGAGCTCGCCTTACCAGGCGAACGCAATAGGAGTCGTATCAACGAAGCCTGGACTTGCCCTTTCTGGAGGCTACAACAGCACGAATTCAGTTCTCGTAGCTCTGTCTGGACGTGTTCCCGTGCGTGTTTCCCTTGAAAACGGACCAATAAAGCCAGGAGACCTTCTCACGTCTTCATCTACACCGGGCGTTGCAATGAAAGCCACGAAGTCCGGGCGCGTCATAGGAATGGCCCTTGAATCATTCGATGGAAAAAGCTGCACGAGCTCTGAGTGTTTCGGAACGATTCGTGTTTTCGTGAATCCTCACTGGGCAAGAATAGGCTCAAAAGTAGTGAGCATTTCTTCTAACTACACAACAGATGGTCAGTCCATAATTGGCGTATCAACTATACACGGCTCTGTAACAGTGACGCTGTCTTCAAAGGATTGCAAAAAAGGTAACATCGTAGTCATAAAAGATGAAGGAGGAAATGCGTCTTCAAATCCAATAGTCATAGTTTCAGAAATTGGAAAAATAGATGGAAAAGATACTTATATTATAAATAAGAACTACGGATTTGTGAAACTTTACAACAATGGGTCTGATTGGTTTGCTATTGATTGAGGTGTTCAATTGAACTCAAAAACACTCTTGCTCGCACTCATTTCTGCACTCGTTTCATTTGCCACGGTCTCGTACGCAGCTCAGTGCCCAACGAGCGGAGTCATAAACCAGGACTGCGAATTCACGTACGGATACCCTTACAGGTATTATTTTGACAGCTTGTTTGTCAATGCAAGCGTGGTTATTGATTACGGTGTCTATGTGGGAACTTACAAATTGAACGTCACAGAAAACGGAAACATAACGAATTACGGAACTTTGTGCATAGGTGATGGGTGCTTTCCACCGAATACGAAAATCTCCCCCAATGGTAGCGCGTGCACGCCAAGCGACATTGGGTTCTCGCTGGTATGCTCCGACCCAGCTGGATGCTCCAAGACGTATTACGAAATTGTTGATTCATCCAAAACGTGCCCTTCGAATGGGTATATCGCTGGAAACGGAGATTACATTGTGTGCAAACTAGGTTCGAAGTGCGTCAAAAAAGTTTGCTTTTACAGTGAAGACAAACTCGGAAATGTTGAAAGCGTAAAGGTTTCCAAGGATTTTTGCATAGACAAACGTTCATTGTTCTCAATGAACGTTACATACCACATCAACACGACGTCGGATCCGGGAAACGCATCGGACGTCGTTCACACGACTTATCCAATCGGCTCGAGTGACGGAGACATCTCGTTCTTCATAATTCCGACTGATGGAAATATGACTTCAACTTTCACTCCGGGAGAAAATTACACGTTCTCAATAAATTACACGGTCGGAAAAAAATTCATAATTGGGCTCACGAATTACTCTTGGACGGGCATAGAAAAGAAAGCGTATGAAGTGAGTGGAAACAAATACCTAATCCAGCCCTTCGCCTATCCAATATTCTCCTCATCAAACATATACGTCATTCTCACACGCCCGGACGTTGACATAGTGGCGCCAAGAAACTGCGGAACAGGCGAACGCACAATATTCATGAGAAACCTTGGAAAATTGAACGGACGCTACAGAATTCAGATAACGTGCTATTGAGCTTTTAAATATTTCTCGCAAATATTAAACTGGAGACTAGGCCGGGCCGTTGGGCGTGGCCTGTAACCGCAAACCGTCCTTATGGCGGGGCCGAAGCCCGAGGAAGGTGCGCGTAGTTCAGTCGATCCAATTCGTAGCGATGATGCTCAGCCCAGTGGGACCGTTTTCGCAGTGAAACTGGTCAGGTCCGGAAGGAAGCAGCCATAAACTGCGATTTCGGTGCTCATCGGAAACTGAGAGGAGTGAAGAATTGGGCTAATCGGCTGGATGAAGCGTATCGACCAAGGGCGCGTCTCCATTCAAAAAATATAATTAAAAGAAGAAAAAGAAATTTACTTTCTTTTCTTTTTGCGTTTCTTCCTTTTCTTGGCAGCGGCTTCCTTTGCCATCTGCTTTTCTTTCATTTCCCACTTTATGTCCTCGTATTCAATCCACGCTACCAAGAGGCCGAACATCACAAGAAACGCGCCGAATGTCCCGACAAACACGATGCCGAGTGTCTGCGCCGGCGTCAATCCAGCTGGACGCCAACCAAATATGCTGCCAACGACGTACCAATACACACCCAGAATGGCAACCAAAAGTCCAATAAGCATTTTCACTACTGAGTTCATCTCATCACCTTAATAAATTTACTACTCAAATATTTTAAATACTTTACTGTTAAAATGTTAAAAGTCAAAAAAGGTGATACTATGAAAAGCTTTTATCAATTCATCTCGAGCTTGTGGAAACGCCCGAAGGAACAGCCGTCTTATCGTGATAGGCTCATTCAATGGAGGCGCGAAGAAACCGTGGTGCGTGTGGAGCGCCCGACTAACGTTGACAGAGCTCGCCGACTTGGCTACAAGGCAAAGCAGGGATACGTCATAGCACGCGTCAAGGTCAGAAAGGGCGGCCGCCAGAAACCACGCGTGAGAAAGACGAGAAAGCCAAAAAGAATGGGTGCCAACAAGTTCACGCCAAAGAAGGGTTGGCAACTTATAGCCGAAGAGCGCGCTCAGAGGAAGTTTCCAAACCTCGAGATTCTCAATAGCTATTATGTTGGCGAGGACGGGCAACATAAGTGGTACGAGGTCATTCTCGTTGACTCAAATCATCCAAGAGTGAAATCAGACAAAAAAATATCCTGGATAACAAAAGACAAGAAAAGAGTTCTGCGCGGAAGAACATCTGTCGGAAAGAAAGCGCGCGGCCTTTGATCACTCTATGACTATTGGACCAGGACCATGAACCTTTTTCGTGGTGACTTCCATTTCCTTTTTCTTCAAAATCTCGTGATAATTTTCTTCTTTGTGATCCTGAGCATCGACAGTTTCGACATCGACTTTTCTTCGTATCGATTCTATTTCTGAGAAGAGCATTTTTAGGCGGGCGTTTATTGCTTCCAAGTCTTTCTTGCTCATAAGCTCCGGGAACTTTGAATCTACGACTTTCGCAAACTTGTCAAGATTCTCCATTACGTACTTTTCGACGAGACCGCGAACGCGTGATTCGCTGACTTTTGATTTTTCAATGTCGCTTACCATTTTGCTCAATTTATCGAGAACCATGAACTTTCCCTTGTACTTTTCTATGTCAGAGACGTTCTTCGACAGGAGCTCTATGCTTTTCTTTATGCTTTCTATGGATTCGTTTACTTCCGAGACATCGTTGAGGGATTTTTTCAATTTTTCGAGCTCGCCTTTAATCTCATTCACCGAGCTCCCATACGATGACGCATTCTCAATCTTTTTGTTCATCTCGTCAATTTGCTTCTTGACTTCGACGAGATCATTTCCGGAGATTCCGTTCAATATCTTTTTCAACTCGTCGATATTTCTCTTCGTTTCATCGACGAAGCTGTCGTAATTCGTTACCGATGTGACTTTTGAACTCAGCTCATTCAGCGAGCGCTCATCTGCGCTGATTCGGCCGAGCATGCTGTCAATGGATTTCTTGAGCTCATCAATCTCGGCGACGCGCTCCTTCAAATCGTTCAATTCATCCATGTCTGCTCCGATGGATTCACTCTCCAACTTCTTCTCAAGCTCTGAGAGCTTTTTCTTGATATCTTCAATATCATATGAAGGTTGCGCGCTTCCGTTATGGCCGTTTTCTACGGCCATTTGGAGGGCTTCGAACTTTTCATCGTAAATGCTCTTTATTTCTTTGAGCTTTTCATCGACGTCTTGGAGAATTCTCGACCGCAGGTCCTCGGTTGGGACTGAATCACGCAGCTTTGAGAGAATTTCGTCGTAGCTCTTGAAACGCTCCTCTATTTTGCTTATGGGAGTAGTATCGGCAGGCGCACTTGGTATGTTATTAATCATTTTTGATAGTATTTCTTCAACTGTTGAGAGGCGGCGCTCTATGTCCTTGGAGAACATCGGTGTCGTTTGCCCTGTAACTATGTTGCTGAGCTCAATCATTTCGGCCTGGAGGAGCATCTGCAAGTCCTCGAGCTCACTCATCCGCTCGTTAACTTGTTCCATGCTGAACTCTTTTTTAATTTCACCAACTTCCTTTTCGACCTTAGAAAAGCGTTCGTCAATATCCGTGCGTATATCGACGAATTCCTTTTGAATATCATCGTCCATGAATTTATTTGTACGAGCTAATTTAAATTGTTTTGCGAAGCGCCGTGATAAATATTTAAACGTTGGAAGCAATATGTCTATAAACAAACATATTGGGGAATTTGTTATCGATTGAATTTATCACTGATTCAAAAATCAAAAATGGTTGCGAATCAGCAAGTCAAGATGTGATATGAGATTGCTGGTTTGCTGATTTGGAAACCTGCCGAAGGTTTCGGATAATGGTTGCAGGAAGTGCAGAAACCCGCTGTTGGGTTTAAGGAGGTTTCGACTATGAAGGAAATTCGTTTTCACGGTCGCGGAGGCCAAGGTTCTGTGACGGCAGTTGAGATACTCGCAGTTGC
>WALQ01000008.1 GCA_015522745.1 Candidatus Aenigmatarchaeota archaeon | reverse complement strand
TTCCAAGCCACATTATAATATAAATAAGTGGAATCAAAAATCTTTCTGAACCGGGTATTCTAGCATTTTTCGCACTGTTAACCCCGTATATCCCTATTATGGTCTTTCCAGAATCATCAATCGTCCTTATGCGGTATGTTCTATTTCCAGCAACAATTGTAACGTAGCTTCCCGGAGTGACATTTTTCATAACAGTCGAGAACTCCTTTGTTGTATGGACTCGAACCCCATTGATGTAAGTTATTGTTCCATTTAGTGAAGCGTTGTACGCTCCCGAATTGTTAATAAGACCTTGGAATTCAACGCCATAGTTGTAAAAGATAGCGTTAATCAGTATTAGATTCGTTATGATACAAACCACAGCGAACAAAAAATTTGCAAAAGATCCAGCTCCATAAATCTTTATCTTCTTCTTTGAATTTGCACGCTTTAGCTCCTTTTCATCCGGCTCTACGAAAGCCGCTGGGATGAAAAGAAAGAAAGCATATCCAATTTTCCTAACTCTTATATTTTGAGAAAGTGAAACGAGACCATGAGAGAGTTCATGCGGTATGACTATTGATGCTATTCCAATTATCCAGAGCCACAACGGGAGGAAAATATATCCAGAGCCTATGACAACATCTGATGATGGTGATGGGAGAACTATTCCAGCACCTATTTTCGTAACACCAATTATAATTTTATACGAATTCTGAATTAACCAATACGCACCAAATATCATTGCAATTGGTGTAAACACATATGATGCAATCGCATAGACATTCCAAAATTTTTTGTATCGAGAATAAATTTTGTTTATCCATTTGACACCATTTTCTGTCCGACGAAGAAACATTCCCCCTTCAAATTTTATCTTTTTCCTGTCCTTGTAAAGTATCGCAGCAACAATAATTAAAAATGCAACGAATATAACATTTCCTACGTTCAAATAGTTCATGAGGATATTAAACGACAAAAGTTTTAATAAGTTTTTGACAAAATTGTTGATTTCTCAGAAGCCACCGTCCACTTATTTTATGGAAAAATTTAAATTAATATCCAAGAAATTAATTCAATGACTATTGTAAATGAAATTATGAAGCGTCCACGCCCAAAATCATGGAACTTGAAGAGGATAAGAAGCTTATGCAAAAAAATAGGCTACAAGCAGACATTCAAAGTAATTCACGTCGCGGGAACTAACGGAAAAGGTTCGACGTGCGCCACATTGTCAGCGATACTATCAAACAAATACAAGGTCGGCCTTTACACGTCCCCCCACCTTGTCAGCCCATATGAAAGAATACAAATAAACGGGCGAAAGATCTCGAGAAAGGAATTTGACAAGTATGCGAAGAAAATAATAAAAAACGAAAACGAAATGTTGAGTTTCTTTGAATTCTTGACGTGCATCGCTCTAAAATACTTCCAAGATAGCCGCGTTGACATCGCCGTAATCGAAGTTGGAATGGGCGGCCGCCTGGACGCAACGAACATAGTGTCCCCATCGGTGGAAATAATAACAAGCATAGGGATAGACCACACAAATTACCTCGGTCAAACCGTTGAGTCGATAGCAAAGGAAAAAGCGGGCATAATTAAAAGAGGAGTCGTTATATCATCCGTAACGAGCAGGGCGAAAAAAATCATTGAAGGCACTGCCATCAAAAAGCGTACAAAGCTCATCGAACTTGGAAGGGACTTTCACATAAGAAAAGTTCGCGTATCGCTTGAAGGAACCGAATTCGAGCTCAATGGCAAAAAATACAAAACGAACCTCATCGGTCGACATCAAGCACGTAACGTTTCCGACGCCATAATTGCGGCAAGGCAATTCGTGGACAAAAGAACAATTGAAAAAGGCATATCAAAAGTCAAATGGCCTGCCAGATTTGAGGTGATTGGCCGAATAATCCTTGATGGAGCTCACAACGTTGACGGTGCGCGCGCCGCTGTGAGAACGCTGAATGAGCTCAAAATTCGCCCGACGTTCGTCATCGCAATATTCAAAGACAAACAGTATGACAAAATGATAAAGGAGCTCAAAAAAGTTTCAGACAAAATGATTTTTACAACATCAAGAACGCGGCGCTCATGCGACCCAAATGAGCTAGCGAGAATTGGAGACGGTGTCGTAACAAACTCTTTTGATGAGGCGCTTAAAACTGCATTATCATCGAAAGGATACGTGTGCGTAATTGGATCATTACATAACGCAAAGTACGTTTACAGGTTCGTGAAGAAGATGAATAAAAAATAAAAGAAAAATCACTTGAAAATTTTCCCGAAGAATTTCTTCCTCTCTATCTTTGCTACGTGAAGTTTCACTTTCAAAGCCACGTCAGGATTCACCGATATGGAGTCTATGCCGCATTTAACGAGAAACTCTGCATACTCCGGATAGTCGGATGGGGCCTGACCGCATATGCCTACATGTCTCTTGTGCTTATGTGCAACTTTTATAAGTTGTTCTATCGACTTCTTGACAGCCTCATTCCTTTCGTCGAACTCGCTTTCAAGCATCGCGGAATCCCTGTCTATACCAAGTGTGAGCTGAGTCAAATCATTCGAGCCTATTGAGAATCCGTCAAAGAGCTCTGAGAATTTGTCCGCAAGTATTATGTTCGCCGGTATTTCTGCCATCACATAAACTTCGAGTCCGTTTCGTCCCCTTTCAAGACCTTCCGACTTCATTATTGAAAGAACTTTCTTCGCCTCGTCCAGCGTTCTGCAAAACGGTATCATCACTTTCAAGTTTGTGAGGCCGAACTCGTCGCGAACGCGCTTCACAGCTTTGCACTCGAGGCGGAACGCAGGCTCGAACTTTTTGCTTATGTACCTTGAAGCACCGCGCCATCCTATCATCGGATTGTCCTCCTTTGGCTCGAATTCCTCACCGCCTTTGAGCTTTGCGTACTCGTTCGACTTGAAGTCACTGAATCTCAATATCACAGGTTTCGGGTAGAACGCGGCTGAGACTTTTGCCACCGCTGACGCGAGCTTGTCAACGTACTCATGCTCCCTGTGCTGCTTTATCATAGCGAGCGGGTGCTCCCTTATGTACGAGTTTATAATGAACTCCTCGCGCGCAAGTCCAACTCCACCAACCGGAAGTGACTGCGCTTCAAATGCCTCATTTGGAACTCCGATGTTAACGAATATTTTCGTCTTCGTTTTCGGCACATTCTTTATGTCTATCTCTTCGACGTGGTATTTGAGAAGACCCTTCCATATCTTCCCGTCGTCGCTCGTGCAGTCGACCGTGACCTTAATTCCATTTTTGAGTTTCTTCGTTGCGTCTCCCGTTCCTATAATGCACGGAACGCCGAGCTCCCTTGAGACGATTGCCGCGTGCGAAGTTCGGCCACCTTCATCAGTTATTATAGCCGAGGCGATTTTCATTATCGGCTCCCAGTCCGGATCGGTCATCGTCGTTACGAGGACTTCACCTTTCTTGAACTGGCCCATTTTCTTCGGAGAGTCGATAACGTGGATTTTTCCTTGGCCGATTTTGCGTCCTATCGCCTCACCGTGCATAATGACTTTTGACTTCTCATCGAGAACGTACCTCAAAAGCGCGTTTGACTTCTTTGACGAGTAAACCGTCTCTGGACGCGCTTGAACTATGTAAATCTTTCCATCAGCATCCTGCGCCCACTCTATGTCCATCGGATGACCGTAATGCTTCTCGATGCGCATTCCATATTCAGCGAGCTCAAGAACCTTTTCATCTGGAAGCGCGAATTCCTTCCTCTTTGATGCCGGCGTCTTCTTGAGCAGGTTTCCGCGCTTTCCGCGCAAAAGCATCTTGTCCTTCGTTCCGAGTTTCTTCTCGATTATCTTCATCGTCGGCTTGAATACGGTCCACTGATCTGGTATGACGTCTCCACCGACAAC
>WALQ01000007.1 GCA_015522745.1 Candidatus Aenigmatarchaeota archaeon | reverse complement strand
CGCTTATATCGCGCTCATCGTAAAGGCCAAGACCTATGAGTTTCAGCATTTACTCACCAAGAACTTTTTCACGGCGTTTGCTGCGATTATTCCGGTTTTGCTTGGCAAACAGTGGCCGGACATCTCGACAATGTCCATACTGGACGCGTACTTTCCAACGCTTTCAATGACTTTGAAGAGCTCTGTAGGAGTTATCCCGTTTGGTTCTGGTAGACCTGTCGTGACATATTGAATATCAAGAACATCGACGTCAAGAGTTATATGAACCGGCCGTTTCAACCTTCCAGCGCGACTCTTCAAGTCAGATAGCGTTGTCTTCGTTTTCTTTCCGACGAATGAGCGGACACCGTATTGAACTAACCCGACTCCGAGATCGCGAGCCCTCTTCGCCCACGTTGTGTGCGAGTACTTATTACCCATGTAATCATTGCGCATATCATCATGGGCATCGAGGTCGATTATGGATTTCACATTCAGCGCCTCGATTATGGGAAGGGTTATGAGATGTTCTCCACCTATGAATATCAGCGTCGCACGCTTGTTGAGCTCTCTCACATCTTTAACGGTCTGAATGATCCTCTGCCGGGTGAGCTCATAACTTCCGGGAACGACTTCCACGTTTCCGATGTCAACCATTTTCAAGTCGAATATGTTCTTTTTACCTTCACATCCTTCAATCAATTTCATTGATTCGCGGAACAGCGTCGGACCGTAAATGCTTGGTGAGCTCACACTCGTCGATGAAAACGGGACACCCATGAATATAACATCTGCTTCGTCAACACGGTATTCGTACGGTATGAACGATTTTGAAACATACATGAAATTGTTTCCAACGAATTTTTCACTCATTTTCATCACTATAAACAGTTTGGAGCAACTTTTTTATTGTTTTTGCCTTCTTTTCGCCGATACCAGGGACTTTCTTGAGCTCCTCCTCGGATGCCGTGAATACGTGCTCAGGTGTTTTGAATTTTTTTAGAAGCGTTGTGGACATCTTTGAATTTATGGCGGGCAACCCGGCAATGAGGAATTTTTGGGCATCATATATTGTTTTAGTTTTCTTTCGTCCACGAATAGCAACAGTTCGTTTTAGCTCCTCTTGCTCCCGTTTTGCAATTGTGAAAATCATTCCTGCTGTGTCATCCTCGTCACTTGTAAATACGATGGGAATTCCAAAATCAACTATTATTGACGCCAGAGCTCCACGTATTGAATTTTTGTTAACATTTCCAAAGTATTTTCTTCCTTCTATCATTATTATAGGATTTTGAAAATTGCTCTTGAGCTCGGATGCCTGCCTAAAAAGTCGCCCGTCAAAAATGCTGTTGACAAAGTCTTGGTACGTTTTTCTCTCTATGCCAACACGGTCACTAACTATGAAATCGCCGACTTTGAGATTCGATTCTTTTATTGAACAATCGTAATTGTGAAGGTGTCTTATTATTTTTCTCTCTCTGTAATCGGCAACCACTTTAACTTTCTTGTCCAAAAAAGTTTGCCCCATATTAATCACCGACGAACTCCTTCAAATTCTTGGATCCGAACTCTTTTATTATTTTGTTCATTCTTTTTTCCTTCCTCATCGAGACCCAGTAATATGACTCATCAAGGGTCCCCTCTGTTATAAGTGTGATGACCTTTCCCTTACGATGACGTCCAGTTCTTCCACGACGTTGTATCGTGCGCACGGCTGACGGCACAGGCTCATAAAACACAACGACATCCACTTCTGGTATATCCAACCCTTCCTCACCGACACTCGTTGCGACAAGCACGTTGTAGACGTCTATTTTGAAGTCTCTTATGACATCCATTTGTTCCTTCTGTTTCATCCCGCGTGTCTGACCTATGAACAAAGACGGTTTACATCCTTCGAGCTCCTTCAACTTTTTCAAGAGCACTTCCCCAGTTGAGCGATACTGCGTAAAGATTATCATTTTTCTTCCAGCACCAACCTCTTTCGATGATATTTCAACGATTTTTTCCACCTTTGGGTGTTCTTTTTTCTCTTTTATTAGTTCGAGTGTAAGACGCATAGCATTTTTAAAATTATTCTCGGCTAAAAGTCGCTTGACAGACTTTGAATTCTGATTGAGCAACGAATCAAAATATTTTTTTAATCCGTGCAATGTCTGTGTTTCAAGTAGTGTAAGGCAATAATCGATTTTTATAACTTCAGCAACAACAGAAACGTACATATACGCTTTGCTTGACGACAACCGTTTTTGAAGATTTATGAGCTCGGTTTTCGTAACGTTTGAGCGGTGTATGACTCTCCACTTTCGCAACCTTGAAATTCTGTCAGATTTTATTTCTTCAAAATATGATTTTATCTTTTTCATTGGCTCTGTGAGATGGACTTTTACCCACTCAAGCGTTCGTTCGTGCATGTACTTCTTGACGTCCACGTCATTCTCTGTGCGCGATTGAACATTTTTTATGAACAAACGTTTTTTTATTTCATTAACCTTTGAGTAATTTCCTCCTGGCGATGCGGTCAGCCCAAGTATGAGAGGGTTTCTCGATTTTTCCATATATTTTTTTGCGATGTACGTGTATGCGTAGTTTCCCACAGAACGGTGTGCTTCGTCAATTATCAAAAGAATGAAATCTTTAAGGTCTATACGACCATTTTTTATGTCGTTTTCTATAGTCTGTGGGGTTGCTATAACAACATCGGATGTGCGGTAAATTTTATCACGTTCCTCAGGATTAATTTTTCCAGTGACCGAAGAAATTTCACTTGGCCCTATTTTCAACGCCTTCAAAAAGAAATTCCTATGCTGTTCGACGAGCGGTTTTGTTGGAGCGAGGAAAAGTATTTTTCCGTACATGTCATTCTCGAGGCGAAAGGCGCTGACAAGTGCAGCTATGGGTGTTTTTCCAAGTCCTGTTGGAAGTACGACAAGGGTGTTTTCATCAAGACATTTTTTTGATATTGACATTTGATAGTCACGTTTTTCGAGCGCCCCCTTGTTTATCCACCTATGTTCAATATAATCCATAAATTAGTTTTGTGCAATAACATTAAAAATGAAACTAGGTTCTAACTTTTTATATGATGAGACCAATTATTTTTATGTTTGAAAACGTGCTCTCTCGAATAAAACCGTCAAAAAAAGAAGTGAAAGAAGTTGAGAAATTCTTGCTTAATCTCAAAGAAGTTGCAAAAATTGAGTCAGAAAAGTACGGCGGAAATCCGGTGATATGTGGGTCTCTAGGAAAAGGAACATGGATACGCGATAAGTACGACATAGATCTTTTCATAGTATTTTCGAAGACATTGAGTCGCGATGAATTGGAAAAAATCGGACTCAGTATTGGAAAGGAAATCATAAATGCTCTCGGTGGAACATGGATGATGAAATATGCTGAGCATCCATACATTCGTGGAATTGTGAACGGTTTTGACATAGACATAGTTCCTTGTTATGAGATGAAATTTGGTGAGAAGATAAAATCAGCAGTTGATCGCTCACCTCTCCACACGGTATATATTTTGAACCACCTCAGCAAAAAACAGCGCGATGATGTCAGACTGCTAAAAAAACTTTTCAAATCACTTGGAGTTTATGGCTCTGATGTGAAGACGGAGGGGATACCAGGTTACATACTTGAGATCCTTGTCACAAAATTCAAATCATTTATGGGCGTCATGAGATTTTTCGCATCAACAAGTTTTGGAGATGTGGTAGACGTTGAGAATTTTTGGAACGGGAAACTACCAAGAAAAATTCCCAAGAGTGCGCTCATAGTCATAGATCCTGTTGACAAATTCAGGAATGCGGCAGCAGCGTTGAGTGATCAAAATTTTTACATAATTAAACAATTTTCGGAAAAATTTATCATGAATCCTAATGAGGGTGCATTCTTTATGAAATGGAAGCCCATAAGTGTTAAAAAGTTAAAGTCGCGGGGGACTTACTTTACTGCTGTCATTTCTCCGCGTGATGACTCTGTTGACGACACATTGTATCCGCAAATGAGAAAGGCGTTGCTGAACATATCAAAAAAAATGAAAGATTTTGGAGTTGTTCGTACGTTTTCGTGGGCCAACAACAAGAAGTTTGTCCTTCTTTTTGAATTATCCAATGATAAACTGCCATCAATAGAGAAAAAAGAGGGACCAGTTGTATACTCAAAGGAACATTCCAAAAGATTTTTGGAGAGTCATTCCAATGAAAATGTTTACATAGAAAATGGCAAGTGGTATGCCGAAACAAAAAGAACGTTTCGCACGCCAAGAAGTGTTTTGCTATATTTAAAAAAAGATGCAACTGGCATTCCAACACACGTGGCTGCCGGACTCCAAAAGATGAAAATTATAGATGGGGAAAAATTGTGGAAATTTATAAAAGAGACAAAAGAATTTGCAAGAGAATTGAACAAATTTTATTTCTCTAATTCGCTCTGATCTTCATTCTCTGGCTCTCTGTAAACTCTTGCAAAATCTGGTGTGACTATTATCCAATCCTCTCCGACACCGGCGATATCTCCGTTTATGGCAACACATGTTTTTCTTATTCTTGTTATTGCACGTTTGAGCTCGTTTATGTCCTTCTCCTTGAGCTCTTTTATGTCAGCAAGAACTATGTATCCATCACGAACGTCTCTCTGAACCTTTTCTGAGTCAGCATACCCTTCCATCTTCTCAACTTTGATGTATGTCTTTCCTGCTTCCTCATTGGAGTTGAAATCAAGCTCCACATACTCTTCTTCATTGTTTTCTTCCTTTTTTCCTAGATTGAAGATTCCCAAAATTATCACCTCTTCAAATATTATATTACTATCGAATATATAAATATTTATTTTTTCTCTTTTGACAATTGTTCCATGAGCAAGAGTATGTTCCATATCTGAGTTCTAGCGTACATAGGGATGTTGCTGTCTGTCGATATCTCATCGAGTATGGATATTGCAGTGTTGATTTTGACTATGCGTTCAAATTTATTCGATTTTAGCGTATTGATCGCATCTTCTATTTCGGAACGAACATTTTTTGGAACAGTCCTGTCGTTTATGATATCTTCCAACATTTGAATTATGTTTTCAAGCTTATCCATGAGATCACCTCACACGCTTCCTTGTGACGAGTTAAGTTTTTTCTTAAGTTCATCTATCTTTTTCTTCAAGAGTTCCTCTTGATTCTCGATGGATTTTATCTTGACGCTGAGCTCTTCTTTTGTATCAACCAAGTCCTTGAGAATATCTTTACGATTTTTTTCTATTAAAACAGGACCGACAGACTTATAAACTTTTTCTTTTTCATATTTCTCGAGCTCTTCAATGGTTTGTGTTATCTCCTCGAGTTGGATTTGAAGTGTTTGTTTTTGCATAAGAACATTTTGCAAATTTTGAACATAAATTTGATAGTTGTACACATCATTGTTCATACTCATCACCCAATCTAACTTTTTCAGTACCTTTAAATTCTTTTTATCTTCAATATGTTTTGTACTACTTTTATTTTATTTATGTATGAATTCACAGCTGCCTGCAATCCTGCTATATCCTCTGCTTCAATATCAATAATTATTCTCTTTCCTTCGATCCAAACACTCGATTTGAATTTCTTTGATTCCTCGTCCCCAAGAATTTTGTCTATATTCGGAAAGGGCATTTCTATGATTAATCTGGATTTCATCATGAGAAAAAATTATACGGCGCGGACGCTCTTTTCAAATTCTGGGCGTTCCTTGAAGATTATCCTGTATCCGCAGTACGGACACCTAACTTTGTAGAGTTCTTCAATCTCCTTTCCGCATTTTGCGCATTTATACATAAACACCACCATCAGTCAACTTTAAACTCGAACGCTCCGGATGCGAATTTCTTTCCGCACTTCTGACACTGCCACACGCCGTTTGACAATCTTTTGACGGCTACACGGGAGCAGTTTGGGCATTTGTAAAGCTTCTTCGCTTTCTTTTCGACTTTCAGCGCCCGCTCGCGTATCTTCTTTCCATATCTCGAACCGAATTTTCCATGACCTTCGATTTTTCTCTTTGCCATCATAAACACCTTCCAATTCTTAAAATAATTCCACAAATGTTTTTAAATCTTTATCTGAAGCGCACCACTTCGAGATTTCTCGGAGATATTGTTTCTGTCCCCACATTCTTGTGCAAAGCTTTTGCGAGTGAGATAGTCTTCGATTTCTCTCCGTGGTCAATAATAATTCTTTTTGGTGTCGCCTTCAAGCTTTTTACGTAATGAATGAGCTCATTTCTGTCCGCATGGCCAGAAAATCCGTCAATTGTCTCGACATCGAGCTTTAATTCGAGCGTGGTGACGCCGTTCTTTCCCTCAATGGGAACTTTTTTCCATCCTTTTTGTATGCGGCGTCCCATAGTCCCTTCAGCTTGATAACCGACGAATATGAGGGTATTCCGCTCATCTGAACCAAAACGCTTCAAGTATTCCATTATTGGACCTCCATTGAGCATGCCGGATGTTGATATTATGACCATTGGTTCATTGGAATCAAGAATCTCTTGGCGCTCTTTCTGGGATCCGATTCCATGAAACTTTTCGTATAGAAATGGATTCTCCTGCTTCTTGAGTATGAGATTTTGAACGCGTCTCGACATGAACTCCGGATAAACAGTGTGTATTGCTGTCGCGTCCCATATCATTCCATCAAGAACAACAGGTATGTCAACTTTGTTTTCCGCAAGAACGAGTGCAACCTCCTGCGAGCGTCCTACGGCAAATGCTGGAATGAGTACTTTTCCACCGCGCTTTTTTGTGCGTTCGACAATTTCCATGAGTTTCTTCTCGGCCTCGGAGCGCTTTGGTTGGAAGTCATCTTCTCCTCCATACGTTGATTCGATTATGAGCCCCTCAACGCGGGCGTAGTTCGTCGACGCTGGGTCAAAGAGCTTCGTTTTTGAGAATTTTATATCACCGCTGTAAAGTAGGTTGTACGTTCCGTTGCCTATATTTAGATGGACGGAGCTCGAGCCTAGTATGTGACCGGCGTTTTCCAATGTGAGACGAACGTCTGGCGCAATATCAGTGACCTCACCATAGTTCAGAGCTATGCAGTGCTTTATCATGTTTTCAATTCCCTTCGATGTGTACGGTGGTTTTTTGTTCTCGCGTTGGAATATTTGTATGTAATCGAGCTGAAGAAGAACCATCATGTCACGTGTGGGGGCTGTGCAGTACACGGGCCCTGTGTATCCATACTCGTAAAGATATGGGACCATTCCACAGTGATCCATATGTGCATGTGAAACTATTACAGCATCGAGATCTTGTATGTTAAATTCAGGTGCGTCTAAGTGAGGAAATTGCTTCGTGTTTGAGAAAGATGCACCGCAATCTATGAGTACTCTACTTTCAGGTGTCTGCAAGAACAGGGACGAACGTCCAACCTCTCTGAATCCGCCGAGTGCAGAGAGACGTATCCAATCAACGGGTTTGCCTTCCTTGTAAATCTTAAGGCCAAGATTGTTCAAGAACTTTTTCCTGTACCCACTTTCAACGTGTATCATTTTACGTATGCTTCTTATTAAATCGGACTCAATCATTCCCGAGCGTTCAACGACAGGTGTCCAGAATGTCCTTGTGCGTATCTCCTCGAGTGTTTCACCACTCTTTCCTATGACTAGTCCCGGTTTCTTCGCGTGAATTATCATTTTCGCGAATTCCGGCTCGAAATAAATTTCAGTTATTTTCGCTTCCGTCGGAACGGTGTCGTGAACGAACTTCTCTGTCTTTTCCTCATTTTCAAGTAATTTTGGGTCTGCTCTTACCTCTATTCGTTTCTTTATTTTTTTGACTATGGGTTTTATGTACTTCTTAGCCACTTTGAAAAATTTCTTGTTTTTTGTATAGAGGATGATTTCAGAGCCTTCGTAAAGAATGTCTGTTATCATCGCATCGCTGGGTAAATTTTCCTTTATATCATCCACAATTGACATCACATACACCTAGAACTTTGAGCATTCAGTTTTCCTTTTCTATCATTTCCACTCCTTTGCTTGTAATAACAGCAATTCTTATTTTTTCGCCACCAGAAAACACGTCACGTTGTGCGGCTGCCTTTATGGCACTGACTGCAAGTTTTATTGCATCTTGTTTTGACATTTTCTCATTGTATCCACTCTCGAGAACCCCGTATGCGAATGGTGAGCCAGAACCGGTTGATGTAAACTTTTTATCTTCATCCATACCACCGACAGCATCTATGCTGAATATATGCGGTTCTTCGTCATATCCACCGAGAATGAGCCCAACATAATATGGGAAGTATCTATTTGATTGAAGAATATTTGAGAGTAGACTCGCTGCCGCTTTGACGCTCATGTCACCGTGTTCGAGTTTGTAAAGAGCTATTTCGGCACGAAGAACGCGCACAACCGTGAGCGCATCCCCAGAGCTCCCTGCGATTGTAAGGGCCATTTTGTCGTCGACTGGGTAAATCTTCTGTGCCGTTTTTGACGCAACGAGGTATCCCATTGTCGACTTTGATTCAGACGCAAGTATGATAGCATCCTTTATCTTTATTCCAACTGTTGTTGTTCCGGTTTTCAACTTTTCAACTTCTGTCATTTCATCACCTTTAATATGATTCGATTAAGTTTTGATTTTAACATTTTTATTGCTTCGATTTTGGCGTAATCGCTTTATGAGTTTAGAATAATCATTACGCTACTAATCTAATGTAGGATAAATATTTAAATGTTTTCGAGCGCTCTGGAGAATGCGATGGATTGGTGATAAATATATAAAACCCTGAGATTAATTATAATCATAATCAAAAGGAGGGATTGAAATGATTGAATACATAAAAAAACTTATTGGAAAAGGTTCTGGTGGCGGAAAGGTGCAGGACACACCGAATAATTCTAATGTGAATAAATATATCATCAGAACCAATGAAGGCGATGTGACAGCACGTGTTGATGGTGGAGAGATTTACTTGGAGTCAAATGAATTAAAAAAAGATGATGTAGAAAAAGTTGCTGAGATTCTTGGAGCTGTTTTGACCGAATATCACAAGGCGGATATCATTAAAAAAGAGCAGATTGATAAAGCTAAAACATATAAGAAAATGAGCCCACAAGAACGCATGAATGAATTGATGAAAGATTTAAACGAAGAGAACAGCCCGTTCAGCCATTACAAAAATTACGAGAATAATGAATCAACTGAGAACACGAAAAAAAATGAACATGTTGGATATATGCTACTTGAATCTGGAAATAAAGTTGTAATAACCCCCAAAGACGGTCCATTGTTGACAGCAGATGACTTGAAAAGTGCTGTGACGGATTTGAATAGCGGTGTTTATTCAGGTGAGCTTCCAGAAAGAATTCAAGAAATTTACGGCAAGTACTTTCATAAAATCCCCACAACGGACAAAAAATCTCAGTAGGTCTTTGCAAACCAGACCTCGTTACAATCCTTTCCGCAGAATATGCACTTCCCGCGTCCGGAAATGATGCGTGGGGTTGCACCACAGAGCTCCTTAACCTTCGATTCGTGCTCGGGGCACACTGCCGCCCGAACGATTTTTCCCTCGTTGATTTTCTCGACGAGCTCATCCACGCTCTTTGCCACGTCCATTCTGCTTTCGAGGAATTTCCTCGCGCGATCGAACAGGTTTGATTGAATCTCATCGAGGATTCGTTCAATGCCTTCTTTCGCGTCTTTTGATAGGAGCTTCGCTCTCTCTCTTGTGTCTCGCCTGAAAATTGTGAGCTCGCCGCTTTCAATTTCGCGCTCGCCGAGCTCAATTCGCACGGGAACCCCGCGGAGCTCCCAGTCGTTGAACTTGAATCCGGGTGTTCTTTCGCGCTCGTCTATTTCGACGCGCAATGGGTGAAGGGCGTCAGCGAGCTTTTGCGCCTCTTCCACAGTGCGCTCGTTTGATGGTATGGGAACTATGACAACTTGAATAGGCGCCACTTTCGGAGGCAGAACAAGGCCTTTGTCATCGCCATGGACCATTACGACAGCGCCAATCAACCTCGTGGAAACTCCCCAAGATGTCTGCCACACGTGCTTCTTCTTTTCGTCTTCGTCCGAGAATTTTATGTCGAATACCTTTGAAAAGTGCTGTCCGAGATTGTGGGAAGTCCCCATTTGAAGCGCCTTTCCGTCGGGCATGAGGCCTTCAATTGACATCGTGTAGAGAGCTCCGGCGAATTTCTCGGAATCAGTTTTCTTCCCCGCTAGGACGGGTATTGCAAGAACGTCCTCAGCGAGCTCCTTGTACACGTTTAGCATTTTTTCAACTTCCTCGTCAGCGTCCTCATTCGTTCTGTGCGCCGTATGCCCCTCTTGCCATAGAAATTCCCGCCCGCGCAAGAACGGCTTTGTCATCTTCGTCTCCCAGCGCACGATGTTCGCCCATTGGTTCACTTTCAGCGGAAGGTCTTTGTAGCTCCGTATCCACTTCGAGAATGTCGTGTACATAATCGTTTCGGAAGTTGGACGTATGGCGAGGCGCTCGTTGAGCTTTTTCTTTCCGCCGTGCGTCACCCACGCCACTTCGGGAGTGAACCCCTCGAAATGCTCCGCCTCTTTCTTCAAAAGGCGCTCGGGTATGAGAAGCGGGAAGTAAACGTTCTTGTGACCTGTTTCCTTTATGCGCTCATTTAGCCACTCGTATATGCGCTCCCATATCGCGTAGCCGTACGGCTTTATGATTATGCATCCCTCCACGGGCGAGTACTCGGCAAGGTCCGCCTTCCTGACAACCTCAACGTACCACTCACTCAAGTCGCTTTTCTTGTGCGTCATTCCGAGCTCCTTTGACATGCTTAAACTTCTGCACCTAATTTTAAATAAGTTTTAATTGATTTTTTTCATCGAGATATTTATAATGAATAAAGTGAGACAATAATTTGATGCTACTATTAAGTAATATTTAATATTTAAATAGTTTTGTGTTAATATAATGATTACGAGGTGTAAAAAATGGGTGAGTTAAACAATAAAGAAAACAGAGAAATGGCTATAAAATATGTGAAAGAAAATATATCCGATCAGAAAGTTATAGAAAAGATCAAACAGACTTTAGAAGCTTATTATGATACAAGTGGATTTCATAATATAGCAGAAAACATTGTGGCTACATCGGAAGAAAATCCAGAAAACGTATCAACATTTATAAATATAATGAGAAACGAAGCAGTAATGAAAACCATTGAGGATTACCAAAAATCAAAAAAAGCCGATGAAATAACGAAAGCTATTAGTGATACAGCATATTATACAAGAGATCTTAAAACCACAAAAATCGTTGCAAATACACTGAGAGCTTATAAAGGATTGGATGGAGCCGAAAAAATAGCAAAATCCCTTGCCGAGAAAGTTCATTTCGAAGAAGATTCGAAAAGAATCAAAACTGTAGAAGCCATGGCAAAAGCATTGACAGACAAATCAGTAATGAAAACCATAGCAGCTTATAACGGATTGAACGGAGCCAATGAAATAGTGAGTACCATTAGTTATGTGGCGGGTTCGACAAAAAACCCCAAAATCACAAGAACCGTGGCAAATATATTGGGAGACGAATACATAATTAAAACCATATCAATCTACCAAAAATCAAAAGAAGCCAATAAAATAGCGAGTGCTATTTGTGATGTGGCACGCAGTACAAGAGATCTTAAAACCACAAAAATCTTTGCAAAGGCGTTGAGGCAAAGCTACGGGGATCTTTCAAAGATTTAGCAGAGACGTATCAAAAGAAATAAATTTTAATCTTTCTTTTTTTTATTTTAAAAATAAAATTCTTTTAAATAATTTATTCATGCGTCCGAAATCATAAACTACCAAAAAGAAACAAATTTAAAGTTTTCATTGCTATTGTTTTAAAAAGGTGATTTGATGAACGATCCATATTTAAATTCATTTTTGAATAAATACTTCAACAAAAATGGAGACCCACATTTCTTTCCACCACCAAGCGATG
>WALQ01000006.1 GCA_015522745.1 Candidatus Aenigmatarchaeota archaeon | reverse complement strand
GATAATATTTTGTTCAAATGATTTGGGGTGTAAATTAAAGTATTTCTCGAAAAATATTTAAACTTATCTTCACCACAATAAAGTAAAAACGTTTTTAAGCATTCCAACGAAGTAATTTTCATGAGAGGAGTACTTCCGGACAAGATATTACATGAATTCGTCAAAATTGGATACATAGAGGCTCCATACGGAAAGGAGGAGCTCGACAAAAACGTTCAACCATCCTCAATTGACTTGACGCTTGGAGAGAAGGCATATGAAATAAGAGGAGAACCGACACGCGGAAACGACGTGGAAAAGTACGTTTTAAAGGAGATTAACATATCAGGCGGGGCGACGTTTGAGGTTGGAAAAACATACATGATAGAATTACAAGAGCATTTCAACCCTGACAACTTAAAAAAGAAAAAAACTGACCCTAGCTTGTTTTTCATACACGCAAATCCAAAAAGCAGTTTCGGGAGGACCGGAGCGATATCAAAGATATGGGTTCCCGGAAACAATGGATTTGACGTGATACCACCTAACTACGACGGAGAAATATACAGTATAGTCATGCCCAAGGCATTCCCAATGAAAATAGAAAAGGGCGCGTCCATCAATCAAATAAGGATATATTACGGCAGAATGGACGAATCTGTTTTGGATCCATCGTCATTATACTACACGCTTGAAAATAAGGGAATCTTTTTGATGAAAAACCGGGACAAAAAACCGGTTAACAAAATTGTGTTCACTGAAAATGGCATAGCGATGAATATGTACCTTCCAAAGGGGGAGGTCAACATCCTAGAGGCAAAGAAAAATCCAAAGCGCGAGCTCATCTTAAAGGCAGGCGAAAACAAATTGGATGATTTCTTCCACAGAAGAAAAATGGATAAGGGTGGGACATTTGTATTGAAAAAAGACCATTTCTACATCATAGCGACTAGGGAATTATTCAACATACCGCTGGCGGAAACTCTCATAGGAACGGGGAAGCCTCCGTTTGTCGCGGAAATCAAGGCATACGATGTAAATAGTGGGGAATTCCGAGGTCATGCCGCAGGATTTGTTGAATATGGATTTGGAACAGAAGGGCACTCATTGATAATCATGGAAGTCCACCCACACGGGGACGTGATCGTTGTAGACAAGTCACCGGTAGGAATTATAAAGTTCTACGAGTTCCACGAACCACCAGAAAAGTCTTACAATGGCTCCTACAATCATCAGAACCTCACACCAGGAAAATACTTCAAGGAATAAACAAATATAAAATTCATTTTCAATCTTTTTCTATGGATTTCATACTCAAGAAGTATCCGGAGCTCACTGATATTGTGAAGATAATACGTGAATCAGGTGTGCGCAAGCTCTACGAGCACCAGCGTCTCGGACTCAAGCACGCACTCGCTGGAAAAAACGTTCTTATGGCAACCCCCACGTCGTCCGGAAAGACACTTGTGGCGGAGCTGGCTATGATGCATCACGTTCTCAATGGAAAGAAAGTTATATACCTCGTCCCGCTCAAATCGTTGGCAAATGAAAAATTCAATGACTTCAAGAAGTATTCAAAGCACGCACGCGTCGCGATGAGCGTTGGGGACTTGGATTCAAAGGACATATGGCTCAAAGGATTCGACATAGTTGTCTGCTCTTATGAAAAACTCGATTCTCTCTTGCGCCATAAATCTGAATGGCTGAAAGACGTCGGCCTCGTCATAATCGATGAAATTCACATGATAGATTCTCCATCGCGCGGGCCGACACTTGAAGTTCTCATAACACGGTTGAGAACGGAAGTACACCCACAAATCTTGGCATTGAGCGCGACTGTGAAAAATGCTGATGACGTTGGAAAATGGCTAGACGCAAAAGTTGTATCAAATAATTTTCGCCCTGTGAAATTGTACGAGGGTATTGCGTACGAGGGTTCTCTTGAGTTTCCTAAGGAGGAAAAGATTGTAAGTATAGGCGACCATCCAATGGAATATCTGGTAAATGATACGTTGAATAATGAAAAACAGGCAATAATTTTTGTCTCTACTCGACGTTCTGCTGAAGTCGAGGCGCGGCGAATAGCGGAGCTCATAAAGAACCCAATGTCCAAAGAGCTCGACGAACTTGCAAAGCGCATCTTGAATGTACTTTCCACACCAACAGAACAGTGTAAAAAACTTGCAAACACTGTTCGACATGGTGCGGCGTTTGACCACGCTGGACTCGTCGCGGAGCAGAAAAACATAATAGAGAATGCATTCCGAGATGGATTGATAAAGTTCATTGTATCAACACCTGTACTCAGCTACGGTGTGTCGCTCCCTGCATTTCGCGTCATAATAAGGGATATAAAACGATTTTCCGAAGCATTTGGAATGAATTACATATCGAGAATGGATTATTTCCAAATGGCAGGGCGCGCGGGGCGTCTTGGACACGAAAACTACGGCGAGTCAATAATAATCTCAAAGAAGAATGAGAAAGACCGAATCATAGATATGTACATATATGGTGAACCAGAGGAAGTGTATTCGAAACTCGCAGTTGAGCCCGTTTTGAGAATGCACGCGCTGTCTCTCATCTCGTCCGAGCTAGTTAGGAATTTTCGCGACCTTGTGAACTTCTTCTCGAAAACATTCTTCTATTATCAATACGGCGACAAGAAAGCAATTGAGGAGAAACTGGAAAAAATCGTCCACCTTCTTGCCCAAAGAAAGTTCATAAAAATAGAAAACGAGAGCTCATTCGCTCCGGCAATAAATTTCGGCAAGAATTTCGACCTTGTGCCAACGAGAATTGGAAAAAGAATATCAGAGCTGTACATCGACCCCGAGTCAGCTTGGAAAATAATACAGAGCAAGCCGAAAAACGAATTTGATGTTTTAATGACAATTAACTCATGTGTTGAAATGAGGCCACTCATACGCATCAAAAAAGATGACGACATTGAAGAACTCATTCAAAATTATAATGTGAAACCACCAGACGTTTGGGATATTGAATACGAGAAATTCATAAAGGTCTTTAAGACTTCTCTCATGTTTGAAGATTGGATGTCAGAACGAAGTGAAAATTACATAGTGAAAAAGTATTCTATACGACCAGGTGACCTTTACACGAAGCTTTTGTCGGCTGACTGGATGCTTTACTCATCAGTTGAACTCTACAAAATACTTAGGAAAACTGATTGCGCCAATATTGCGAACAAAACACGCATGCGCGTGAAGTATGGCGTCAAAGAGGAACTCCTTCCTCTCGTGAAGGTGAAGTGGATAGGGCGCGTCAAGGCGAGGAAGCTGTTTTCAAATGGCGTACACTCTGCTCATGATATAAAAGGTCTAACCGTCCGCCGCATACTTGGAGAGAAGACATACGAAAAGATTATTAAAGATATAAGGCGAGAATAATTATTCGTTGGGTTCGTAGTCTAGTTTGGTCAGGATCCGGGCTTCGGGAGCCCGTGACCCCGGTTCAAATCCGGGCGGACCCATAAGAGCCCTTTCTCTCCGATGAAGCGCTCTTCTTAAGAGGGCTTCTTTATTGATAAAACTTCTTTTCTAAAGAAGTTTTTCGGAAAAGAAACCATTTTTGTTTCTTCTCCTAAAGCTCTTCTTTCTAAGAAGAGCTTTCTTGATAAAACCTCTTTTTATCTTTATTATCAAAATCACAATTATCTTTTTCCTACCGAAGAACACGTATTAAAAATTTCACGGAAAATTTAATCTTATGCGTGCGGACATGATTGGAATTTTGCTTATAATGATTGGAATACTTGCGATCGCGCTATCGTCGCAGGGAGGAAAGTACGCAGTCGTCGGCTTCATAGGGCCTGTGCCGATCGGGTTCGGGAACGACGCGCGCCTCTTGAAAACTCTTTTAATAGTTGCAATCGCAATTGTATTGATAATAACACTCATTGGTGCTTTTCATGGATAGATGGGTATTGCTCATTGGACCGAGAACGTATCTCGTAGACAGAAAAATGAAAAAGTTCTCAACGGACCTCGGCACAATAGACCTCGGAAAAATAAAGAAGTACGGCCAGAAAATCAAGACAAAGAAGGCGACGTTTGTTGCGCTCAAGCCAACGATTTCCGACGTTTTGCGTGCATCGAAGAGAATGCCACAGGTAGTTCTTCCACGAGATGCGGCGTCGATAATAGCGGAGACAGGGGCGTCCCGAGGGTGGAAGTGCCTCGATGCCGGCGGTGGCTCGGGATTTTTGACGATGTTCGTAGCAAATATTGTGCGCCCGGGGAAAGTTTACTGTTACGAAAAAAATGAAAAGTTCTACAAAAACATAAAGAAAAACATTGAGCGGAGTGGATTGAAGAACATAGTTCTCAAAAATGAGGATGCGCGAAAATTTAGGGAGCGTGATCTCAACTTAATAACTCTAGATATGATTGGGGTTGAGGAGCTCGTTGAAAAATGCTATCGCCGTCTTGCCCACGGTGGTTGGCTTGCTGTGTACTCTCCACACGTTGAGCAGGTGAAGGCTGTGCGCGAACACATGGATAAATTTTGCTGTGTGAAAACAATAGAAAACACGACGCGTGTGTGGAAAGTTGGAACGCACACCCACCCTGTTCCATCTGGAATAATGCACACGGGGTTCATAACATTTGGAAGGCGGTTATGATGATATTGCGAACATTGTTGATACTTTCATTCTTTGGCACTGCTCCATTGCTTGTAGTAAAATTTCTAAAAACGTTTCACATATTTCTTGTGAAACACCACGGTAGAATCGTGCGCAAGTACAAATATGAGAACGTTTATGTGAACGAGGTTAAGAGCGGGCTTGGTGAGTTCGGATTTTTCAATCACGACAAAAACACGATATATGTCAATGCGAACCTTCCTCACATCATAAAGGAATACACGATAGCCCACGAGTACTGTCATTCAACATACACCGGGCCGAAGTTCACGAGCGTTTGGGCGGAGGTCAACTGTATATTGTTGAGGCGCAGACAATGAGGCACTTAGACGAGGGAAGTATATCAAAAGCGATTCTGTATATGTCGCTGCCCATACTTCTCGGGCGGGTGTTCCAGAATCTCTATAATATAACGGACATATTCTTCGTCGGCCGCCTTGGTCCTGCGGCGATAGCATCCGTGTCAATGAGCGGTCTCATAATAGGCGTCCTTATGACTCTCATGGTTGGCATATCAATGGGATCGTTCTCAGTGATATCGAGGAAGTTCGGTGAGCGCAAGATAGAGGACGTGAAGGTGGCGGTTGTGCAGTCATTGTACCTCTCGCTTGCCGCCTACCTGCTTGCGCTTTTGCTCATACCGTTCTTGCGACCAACATTTCATTTGCTTGGTGCGAATTCTGAGGTCACGGAGCTCTCTGTGAACTTTATGAAAGTCATTTTGTTCGGCTCTATATTCATGTTCATAGGCATGATGCTAAATTCAACGCTGCGCGCTGTGGGCGATCCGAAGGACCCGACGAGGATACTCATAATATCAACTCTTTTGAACGTTGTACTCGACCCGATAATGATTTACGGACTGCTTGGATTTCCGAGGCTCGGTGTTGTCGGAGCGGCGCTCGCAACTGTCGTGGCCAGATTCGTGGCGGCGGCTATGGTCGTGAAGGTTTACTTTTTCGACGTGCATGAGCTCTCCTTGCGACTAAGAGACCTTCGGCCGAACGTCGAAATGATGAAGCGCATAATTGACATAGGCATATTCGTTTCCACATCGAGACTCATAAGGAATTTTGCGTCCATGGGATTGATGAGGATTGTTGCTGTGTTCGGCACGCTTGCAATAGCGGCCTATGGAGTTGGGGTGCGCATAATCATGCTTTTGATTTTCCCAATGTTCGGAATCGGGCGCGCGACGGCTTCGATAGTCGGTCAGAGCTTCGGGTCAAAGAAGTTCAAGCGCGCGCTTGAAACCGCTTACGTTTCCATAAAAATGTTCGCGCTGCCGACGCTGACGATATCGGGCGTCATGATGGTTTTCTCGAGACAGATAATGGAGTTCTTCACAAAGAGCCCAGAAGTTGTTTCAATAGGTTCAAATTACTTGGTCTATACACTTCCATTTCTCGTTTTCGCAATAGTGAGCATAATATCGTCTTCCAGTATGAACAGCATTGGAAAACCAATTCCGCCGACGATTGTCGCGTTTATTGCTCTTCTGCTCGTTCAAATACCGCTTGCAATCATACTCAAAAATTACATGGGCATAATCGGCATATGGATTGCAATTGACATAGCTCAGATAATCCAGGGCGTCGCGAATTTCATGATATTCCGAAAAGCCCTTTAGAAAAGAGGCTTTAGCCTAAACTTTCTTTTAAGTCTTTCTGATAAAGCTCTTTCTCCCTAGAAAGAGCTTTTTTTCTTTTCCGAAAAACTTCTTTAGAAAAGAAGTTTTATCAAGAAAGAAGCCTCTTAGAAAGATCTTTTTTCTTTTCCGCTAGAGAGCTTTTCTTTTCTAAAGAAAAGGGCTCTTTG
>WALQ01000005.1 GCA_015522745.1 Candidatus Aenigmatarchaeota archaeon | reverse complement strand
GTCTACACCCATACCCATAATGTATTCTTTTTTTATTATGTTAGAAACAAATATAAATGCTTTTTTACCGTGTGATTCGAGCTCATTTTTGAGAGCAATCGCATCGCTGACGTTGAATTGTCCGAGCTTCGTTGACACCAATATTCCCACGGACTCACACGAGCGGAACTTCTCGATGCGCGCATATCGCTTCATCTCCTCTCGTCGAATGAGATCGCTTGCGTTGATGAGCTCATTTTTTTCGACATCATAGATGAACATGGGCTTTTCCGTTCGGAGCGCCGTTGGGTGAAACGTTCCAGAGCCGACGTAAAGGAAGCAATCGACATCACTCTCTATCTTCTTCGCGTTTTCCGTCCAGCATCCGAGTATCTGGCCTCCGACTATTGGCTGCTTTCCGACGCGCAAAAGAGCGTCCTTAATTTTGTCAACGTACTTCAAGTGTTGCACCGTGGTAAGTATTCCAACACGCTTCGGAAGCAAACGGAGTTTTTCACTGTCTACGCTCACAGGTATGCTTATCGGAACGTACAACACAGGAAAGTCCGTGACGTGCTTGTAAAATTTGTTGTGGCCCAAATGAACTATCAATTCGACGCCCAAAAGCTTTGCCTCATCCACGGGAATGTCGCAGGCGCCGAAACACGGCGTCACGTAAACGAACACGTTGTTTCCAGCGCTTTCGAGAAACGAAACGATTCTTTTCGTGTACGTTTTCAGCCCTTCGGGTATTTGAAGGAGCAAGCGCTTTCTGCGGACGCCGTAAAGGGCGCGAATTATTTCATCAATCATAAATGGCATAAATTTTAAATCCATCAAAAGTTTAAAAAAGCAAAATCAATGTCTAATTATGATACGCGCGGTGAAGAATGAGATTCGCATAATCGCGTGGGACGATGCTCGCCTGTCCAAGAGAACGAAGCTCGTTGGAGTCGTGACGCGCGGTGGAGGGTGCATAGACGGCCTTCTTACAACGATGATAGAGCGTGATGGCATCGATGCAACGGAAAAGATAGCAAAAGCGATAACATCATCAAGGCAGTACGGACAGATTCGCGTCATAATGCTTGACGGAATATCATTCGGTGGCTTGAACATCGTCGACATCAAGGAGCTCTTCGAGAAAGCAAACCTTCCGGTCATAGTCGTGCAGAAAAAGCTCCCGAACATAGGTGAATTCAAGAGGGCAATAATGAAAACAAATCACGTTGAAGAAAAGCTCACCGCAGTGGAGCACGCCGGAAAGTTTTATAAGTTTGAAAACAAATTATTCTTTCAACGCTACGGGCTGAATGAGAATGTTGCAAGAAAAATAATCAAAATATCATTGCGCGGCGGCGTCCCAAACCCGCTCAGGATGGCGCACATAATCGCATCCGGTCTTTCCGGTGAATCGAGAGGAGGAGTATGAATCAAAAAAGCAAGAAATTCAAGGACCTCTTTGATGTCGTGGTCGCGATTCTCGTAGCAGTTGCGATCTATTACGGCCTTGGACTCGTCCTCAGGACGTCAATGCCCGTCGTAACCGTGGTGTCGGATTCAATGCTCCCGATATTTCACGTCGGAGATCTCCTTATCGTTGAGAACATAGGAACGCCGAATGTCGGTGACGTCGTCGTCTACAAGGTGTCTATAACGAATTACCCAATAGTGCACAGGATAGTAGGCAGGAAGTTCGTCAACGGAACGTATTATTATGTAATGAAAGGGGACAACAACAACGCTGACGATCCGTGGCTTGTCCAGAGGAGTAACATAATAGGAAAGGTGTTCTTCGTGTTTCCGATGTTTGGATATCCGAGATACCTTATGTACCTTCCGTTCAAAACGTATGATGAGTCCCATTTTTTCAAGCCCGGCCAATAGTCAATTGTCGATTTCTTTCAAGTTTAAAAACTTTTCGTTCAATATTTTAAAACTGACGAATTTTTAGGAGTGGTAAAAATGGAGTTTTGTCCGAAATGTGGTTCCATAATGAAGCCAGAAAAAAAAGGGAACAATGTTTATCTAGTGTGTCCAAAGTGCGGATACAAGGAAAAAATGAAATCAAAAAAATTCAAAATAGAGGAGAAATCAAAGGAGGAAGAAAACATATTTGAAATAAAAAATCTTGACCTCCTTCCAAAAACTCACAAACTCTGCCCCAAATGCGGAAATCACGAAGCCTACTATTGGGTCAAGCAAACTCGTTCCATGGACGAGCCGCCAACAACATTTTTCAAGTGCACAAAGTGCGGCTACATATGGAGAGAGTACTGATATTTTTATTTTCCTCCCTCTTATTTTTCTTTTTTTAATTCTTAATACAAATTATATTTATGATAAACAAGGAAATCACCGAAAATTTCTATCAGATAGCGGATATGCTCGACATACTTGGCGTCCCATTCAAGCCGCAAGCATACAGGCGGGCGGCGGCGGTTCTCGAATCGCTTTCAGAAGACGTAAGCAAGATTTACAAGTCCCGAGGCCAGCGCGGGCTCGACGAAATACCGGGCATAGGGAAGAACTTATCGAAGAAGATAGTCGAGTACATAGAAACGGGGAAAATTTCAAAGTTGGACGAGCTCCGAAAGCAAGTGCCGGGCGACCTCGTCCGCATAATGAACATAAAAGGAATCGGCCCCAAGAAGGTCAAGAGGATATACAACGAGCTCAAGATCTCGACGGTAGATGAGTTCAGGAAGGCGTGCGAAGAGCACAAGATAGCAAAGTTAAAGGGATTCGGACCGAAGACGGAGGATATCATATTCAAAGGTCTTTCAAATCTTGAAGAGAGGCGTTTTCTCCTGGGGGACGCGCTTCCCATTGCCGAGGAGATCGTTGAGAAGCTTCGGGCTCACGCAAAGCGCATTGAAATCGCAGGCTCAATACGGCGAAGGAAAAAGACAAACGGCGACATAGACATACTTGCCGTGGCGCCTCCGGGAATAATGGATGAATTCGCAAAGCTGGGGGACGTGATTGTAAAAGGCGAGAAGAAAACGTCCATAATGACAAAGCTCGGAATCCAAGTTGACCTCCGCGTCGTCAAGGAAGACGAGTTCGGCTCGGCATTGCAGTATTTCACAGGCTCAAAAAGCCACAACATAAAGCTCAGGGAAATCGCAATCCGAAAGGGAATGAAGCTAAATGAATACGGCTTGTTCAGGGGGCGCGAGCGCATAGCGGGAAGAACGGAGGAGGAAATTTACAAGAATCTTGGGCTCCAGTACATACCTCCCGAGCTCCGTGAAAACACGGGTGAAATCGAAGCCGCGGAGAAAGGAAAGATACCAAAGCTTGTGGAGCGAATTTTCGGCGACACGCACGTTCACACGAAATGGTCAGACGGAAAAAACACAATAGAGGAAATGGCGAAAAAGGCGATTGAACTTGGCTATGAGTACATCGTCATCACGGACCACTGGGCCCTCCCGATCGCGCACGGGTTGAACGAAACGCGTATAAAGAAGCAGATTGAGGAAATAGAAAAATTGAACAAGAAGTTCGAGCGCGACGGCTTCCGCATATTCTCCGGCGTCGAGGCAAACATAACGGAGAGCGGCGTGGACGTGCCAAATGATATTTTGAAGGAGCTCGACTTTCCCATTGCGGCAATACATTCAAAATTCGGAACGAACGTGACGGAGCGTCTCAAGGCCGCGATAGAGAACCCCTACATAATGGCCATAGCGCATCCGACAGGAAGAATAATATTCAAACGCGACCCGATGGAATTTGACAAGGAGAAAATCTTCGAGATCGCCGCGAGAAACGGCGTCTTCATGGAGATAAACGCATCACCCGACCGCCTTGACCTAAACGGGCCAAACGTGCGCCTTGCAAAGTCATTCGGCGTGAAATTTGTCATAGGATCGGACGCGCACTCGGAAAAGATGATGGACACGATGCTGGGCGTGTACACGGCAAGGCGGGGATGGGCCGAGAGGAAGGACGTTGTGAACGCATCGGGCCTCAAAGATTTTGAAAAAATGATAGAGAGGATGAAAAAATGATAAGGATAGGAACCGCTGGAATACCAAGCGTCGTGAAGACATCGCAAGAAGCCATACCGTGGCTCAGAGAGCACAGTCTCGGCGCAATGGAGGTCGAGTTCGTGCGCGGCGTGAAGATGTCAACCGAGACCGCAAAGAAATTGGGTGAGCTCTCCAAGAAGAACAACGTCGCGCTTTCCGTTCACGCGCCGTACTACATAAACCTTTGCAACCCCGAGAAGAGGGAAGCGTCCGTGAAGCGCATACTCGACAGTGCGAAGCGCGCCGAATTTTTCGATGGTCCCGTTGTCGTGCACGCCGGGTTCTACGGAAAGAGCGATCATTGCTTTGACGACGTGCTCGAGGCGTGCGAAGAGATGGCAAGCAAGACAAGCGCGACAATAGGGCTCGAAACAATGGGGAGGACAAGCCAGTTCGGAACTCTTGACGAGCTTCTGCCCATTGTCAAAAAGGTTGATGGATGCGTTCCAGTGGTAGATTTCGCGCACATATACGCGAGGAACTTCGGTCGCATAGATTACGACGAGATTCTCGACAAGGTCTCGTACTTGAAGCACGTTCATGCGCACTTTTCCGGAATAAACTACGGAGACCACGGCGAGAAAAACCACGAGCCCATAGGGCATCCCGATTTCACGGAGCTCGCAAAGCGCCTTTTAAAAAGAAAAATGGACATCACGCTGATATGCGAATCGCCACTTCTCGAAAAGGACGCGCTCAAAATGAAATCGATTTTAGAAAGTTTGAAATGATTTCGAGAATTCGCTCGAAAAGCGTTCTTCTGTATTCAACGTTTACCGTTTTTATCAAAATGTCGCCGTCCCTCGCGATGACCTTCACCGTGTCTGCGTTCGGGATTGCATCGAACGTGAATACGGCGCTACCGTTTACTTCCGCGAACTTCGTCTCATCGCCGTAAGACACTTCGACTGTGACGTTTTTCTTTCCGCGAACGCTGACTGTGACGTTGAATATACCGCGCACTTCCTTAGGGCACGACACGTTGAGGTCAAAGTCCTTCGAAGCGACTACATTGACATCCTTCTCATAGAGCCGCCCATCGAAAGCGTAAAACTTGTAAATTCCCGGTCGGTAGAGCGTGATGAGGAACTTCGTCGAATTCGGGAGACTCAAATTAGGCGAGAATACAACGGGATTGTTTCCATGCGCAGAGAGCCTGAATTGCTCTCCTGGAAACACGTTGTCGGGCGCGCTTATGAATGCACTACCGTGCGTCGGCTTCGAGCGAACGGTCACTGTCGATGTGATCCCACTGCCATCGTAGACAACCGTGGGGCAAAGTCCGTTGAATTCATCCGAACTGTACGCCCAAAAAACCGTATCGTTTCCACAGAACCAAACAAGGCGCGGCCCGTCTCGGATGTTTAGAATGCTCGAATTTCCCGAGACGCACGAGAGAACGTTCAAATCGGCCATGTAGCACGGTCCCGTGAGGTTGGCGTATATGTAGCCGGTGTCTCCACCAACGTAGCCGGTCGTGATTCTCACCGGCTCCTTGTACGAAACGTTGAGTATCTTGAACTCGTCAGGGTTCTTTATCCAATCAACGTCGTTCCCAACGAACTTCACTTTCTCGCTTATGTTCGTATCGGGCAAATACGCCAAAGGTATGTGCGAGCCGTCTATGTAGCCGAATTCCCTCCACGTCGGGTCTGCGTCCACCCATCCATCGTTCGTTAGTATTTGCACCCAGGCGTGATTCCCGAGTGTCTTGTCCGCCGACGAGCGGTACGCGTATCCAACGACGACGCGCGTTTTTATTCCGGCGAGCTCCGAAAGGGATGCAAGGCAATTCGAGAATTCATCACACGTCCCGCGCCTGTTGTGGAATGTCCAGACAGCAGACATTTGCTTCGATGATAGCGACTTGTCATACTTGAACGAAGAAACGTACTTGAGTATTTCAACGAACCCCTGAAGAGAGCCGCTCCACGCTGCGTATTTCTCCATGTCCAAATCGTAATTTGTGAGCGGCGTGCGCTCTGAGCGGCCTTTGATAATTTTCGTTGGGCGGCCGTACCTTGCACTCGAGCGGACGAAGAACGTCACGTTGTATGGACCGGTTGCGCGGAGAACGATCATTTTGTTCCCGTACGAATCGTTGGAGAACGTGTAGTTCGAGTTCGATTCAATCTTGTAGCACCCATATGGAACGTACATGTAAAGGCGTATGTCCCTCGCATTGTGTGCAACCACGGCTCCGGAGCGCACTATCTCGACGTCCATATGAGCTATGGATTTTGTCGTGAGATTCCCCGCGAGCACGGCTGGGACGAGCATTATCAAAAAGAAGTATTTTAATCCTTTGTCCATTATAATTTTTTATACACTGAGCTTAAATTTTTATGGTGGTCTCATGGAAAATGAAATTTGGACGGAGAAGTACAGGCCGAAAAAGCTGGACGAAATGGTAGGTCATGCTAAAGTTGTCGAACGACTCAAAGAATTCGTGAAGAAAGGTTCGCTTCCGCATTGCCTGTTCGCCGGTCCGGCTGGTGTGGGAAAGACGACGGCTGCACTCTGCCTTGCGCACGAGTTCTTCGGCACCAACTGGAAGAGCAACTTTCTTGAGCTCAACGCGTCCGACGAGCGCGGCATAGACACGATAAGGACGAAAGTCAAGGAATTCGCTCGAACGAAGCCGATAAACGGCGATTTCAAAATCATATACCTTGACGAGGCTGATGCGCTCACGAAGGACGCTCAGCAGGCACTCCGACGCATAATGGAATCGTACTCGGACACGTGCCGTTTCATACTCGCGTGCAACTATTCATCAAAGATAATCGATCCAATTCAGTCGAGATGCGCGATATTCAGATTCTCGAAAATCACGGACGATGAAATCAAGAAGCGCCTCGAGTTCATAACGTCAAAGGAGAAGATAAAAATAGACAAGAACGGAATAGACGCAATACTCGACGTGTGCGAGGGTGACATGAGACGCGCGATAAACATACTTCAAGCGAGCGCAATGAAAAAGAAGGTCGACAGCAAGACCGTTTACGAAATTGTCGGATTCGCGGAGCCAGAGCGCGTGAAGAAGATGATAGCACTCGCGATAAACGGGAAGTTCAAGGAGGCGCGCGAGCTCCTTCTCGACCTAATGTACAAGGAAGGCCTCTCAGGAGAGGGGATACTCAAGCAAATGCACAAGGAAATCATGAGAATGAACCTCGAGGATAAGCACAAGCTTCAAATGATACGCTCTCTGAGCGAGTACGAGTTCCGCATAACGGAAGGAGCGAACGAGCAGATACAAGCCGAGGCATTTTTGGCGGAGCTCGGCATTATAAAGAAATAAAAACTTTTTTGCTCAATTTTGGTTTGACACGCCGGTGTAGCTCAGTCGGTTAGAGCGCTACGCTCATATATCGAGACGCCCGAAAGGGAGTTTCGCGTTTATGTGAGCTCCGAGCCGAAAGGCCATGACGAATTGAGAAACGTAGAGGTCGGGGGTTCAAGTCCCCCCACCGGCACGAATTTTTAACGTTTTTATTCTTCGGGCGACAATTATAATCATGAGCACAAGAAGTCAAGTAATATTCTGGTCAATCATTGCACTCTTGATAATCGTCTCGGTTCCGATTGTGTCGAACCTTCTCTTTCCAAAAGACCAGTGCGCCGTGGCATTCCAACACGGCAAGGGTCTCTGTTGCTACGGAAAAGGCCCGTGCAGGCACTGTTTCGACGTCGCGAAAAAAGAAGTGCGCGTCGGGAACAGCACGGTCGCTGTTGACCCGTTCATGGAGCAGCACAACACACTCGTCGACACAATAATGTGTGAGTGCGAGCACAACAGCACAAACAGCGATGAGATAGAGAGACTTTACAGAATTCTCACGGGGCAGGAAGTGAGCTCCGACGTGATATGCTCGTCCGGGCTCGCAACGCTTGTGAAGTACAACAGCTCGACTCCATAGAAGCCCTCTTAAAAAGAGCGCTTCAAAAAACTTCTTTAGAAAAGAAGTTTTATCAAGAAAGCTCTTCTTGAAAAGAAGAGCTTTAACAGAAGAAACTAAAAAAGTTCTTTACGATAAAACGCTTTCTTTCAAGAAAGGGTTTTCCTAAAGGCCTATTTTAGCTCTTTCCGATAGAGAGAAACCCTCTTAAAAAGAGCGTTTCATCGGAGAAACCAAAAGTTCTTTCGCCTAAAGGCCTTTCTTTTGAAGAAAGGCCTTTTATTTGAGCTTCTCCAAAATAGTCGCCGGACACACGCGCGTGACACCGTCCATTCTCTCGAGCATTTTGACAAATTTGTCGAGCTCATCATGCGTCTTAAACCAGCACTCTATCATTATCATGTGGTCTCCGCTGGACGTGTAGAGGCTGAGAACGTCGCCGCGCCGCTTGAGCTTTCGTATCACGGCTAATAGCTTCTCCGGCGTTGTGTCTATTCCTATGAGCGCATCTATGTTGTACCCTATCGATTTCGGATCAACGATTATTGTATATCCGCGTATGGAGCCGTTGGCTTCGAGCTTCCGCACCCGCTTCCTGACGGCCGCCTCCGTTACGCCGAGCTTCTTCGCCATGTCGACAAAGCTCATTCTGGCGTTCTTGAGCATGAGCTCCAACAGCTTTTTATTCGAAATTCGAACCATAAAGTATTTATAACGGAAAACTTTATATAGTTTTCGGTACTTATATACTTAGGTGATAAAATGGAACAGGAAAATAAAATACCTCTTCTTGGGGAAAAATTCCCAGAGCTCGAAGTTCAAACAACGCACGGAAAGATGAAACTTCCGGAAACGTTCAAGGGAAAGTGGTTCGTTCTTTTCAGCCATCCGGCGGATTTCACGCCCGTGTGCACAACTGAGTTCGTCGCATTCCAGCTCAGGTACGACAAGTTCAAGGAGCTCGGAACGGAGCTCATAGGGCTTTCAATAGACCAGGTCTTCAGCCACATGAAGTGGATCGAGTGGATCAAGGAGAACATAAAAGTCGATGGAAAGCCGGTGGAAATAAAATTCCCGGTCATAGCGGACGACGTCGGAAGCGTTTCAGCGAAGCTTGGCCTCATACACAAGGCGAAGGGAACGAACACGGTGCGCGCAGTGTTCATCGTGGACCCGAAGGGAAACGTGCGGGCGATTTTGTACTACCCGCAGGAGCTCGGAAGGAACGTCGACGAAATCCTCAGGATGGTCAAAGCGCTCCAGATAAGCGACAAGAACGGAGTGGCAATGCCGCACAACTGGCCTAACAACGAAATCGTTGGCGACCACGTGATAATACCGCCAGCATCATCTGAGGAGGAGAAGAAGAGTCGTCTCGACTCCAAGGAGAAGGGAAAGATAGAGTGCTTTGACTGGTGGCTCTGCCACAAGTCGCTCTAAATCTTTTTTTCTTTTTTGGTGATGCAATGAGAGAAATCAAACCTGGTGTGTTCTTAATAGACGTTCAAGACCCGGAACGGAGAGTGTTCGACTCGCTCTTCCCGACAGACAGGGGAACAACATACAACAGTTACCTCGTAAAAGGCGAGAAGGTGGCGCTCATAGACACGGCCGACCCGTCGAAAAAAGATGAATTCGCACGCGAGCTCAGCAAAGTGGACCGGATAGATTACATAATCTCCAACCACTCAGAGCAAGACCACTCAGGGCTCATACCGTTTGTGCTCGAAAAGTTCCCGAACGCGAAAGTCATAGCGACGAAAAAAGGACGCGAGTTCTTGACGGATCTGCTTGGCCTCAAAGATGAGAACTTTATTGAAGCAAGTGAGCTCGACCTAGGAGGAAAGACGCTCAGGTTCATAGAGTTCCCGTGGGCACACTGGCCGGAAACCATGGTCACGTACCTCGTCGAGGACGGAATTCTTTTCAGCTGCGACGTCTTCGGCTCGCACTACGCGTTCAGCGACATTTGGTACGATGATGAGGCATATGAGTACGCGAAGGAATACTACGCCGAAATCATGATGCCGTTCCGAACAATAATTGCAAATGACTTGAAGAAGCTCGATGAGCTCGATATAAAAATGATATGTCCGAGTCACGGGCCGCTGCACAAAGACCCGGAGAAGATAATCTCGATGTACAAGGACTGGACGTCAAATGAGGCGAAAAGAGAAACGACCGTCCTCTACGTTTCCATGCACAACAGCACGAAAATCGCAGTGGAAAAACTTTCTGGAGATCTTGTTGGTAAGGTGAACGTCGTTGACATCTCAAAAGGCATATCGATGCTCAAGTACCTCGTTGATGCCGACACACTCGTCATAGCGACGCCAACGGCTCTTGGAGACGCGCACCCGCTGATGCTCTTTGCATCGTCCATAATAAGCGCGTACAGGCCGAAGATCAAAAGAGTCGCATTCGTGGTTCTGTACGAGTGGGGAACGCGCGCAGACAAGACGCTCGAGGGCATCTTTAAAAATTATGAGATTGTAGATACAATTAGGATAAGGGGCAAGCCAAGCGACTCGGACTTCGAGTCAATAAAGAAGCTTGCCGAAAACCTGAACAAGAGGTGAATTGAAATGATGGGAAAAATACCGCAGGAAATCACAGATGACGCGGATTTGCAGATACTCCGCACGGGAATAATAGCCGAGTTCGACGCCATAAACCTTTACGAGCAGATGGCCGCAAAGGCGAAGAATGAGAAGGTGAAAAAAGTTCTTCTTGACATCGCGCGTGAGGAGAAGGCGCACGTCGGCGAGTTCCAGACATTGCTCTTCGAGCTCGATCCAGAGCAGGTGAAGGAGTTCGAGGACGGAAAGAAGGAAGTGGAGGAGATGGAATGAAGGTCTTCAAATGCAACGTTTGCGGAAGCGTTGTTGAGATCCTGCACGAAGGCGAAAGGCCGTTCTGTTGCGGCCAGCCGATGGAGGAGCTCACCGAGCAGTACAAGGAAGGCGACAAACACGTCCCCGTAATTGAGTGGAACGACGGATATCTCGTGAAAGTCGGAAACGTCCCGCACCCGATGGAGGAGAACCACTACATCGAATGGATTGAGCTCATTGTTGACGGAGTCGTGCACAGGAAGTATTTGCATCCAGGCGACAAGCCGGAAGCGTTCTTCAAAGTCGCAAAAGGAACGAATGTCAGAGCTCGCGAGTTCTGCACACTTCACGGTTTGTGGAGGTCGGAGTGACTTCCACATTTTTAATTTTTGAAATTTTTCTTCTCAAAAAATTTTTATACAACCGTGCGAAATAATAATTATGGCATGCAAGAAAAAGAAGTCGGCTAAAAAGTCGACGAAAAAATCGACCAAGAAGAAAGCAACCAAAAAGTCAAAGAAAAAGTGAGCTCACTTTTCTTTTTTTTCTATTTTTTGTAAAACTCCTCCCGTATGAAAGGAGCGAGAGCCAGAACAGTCGCTTGAACGAACATGTCCTTGCGCGTCACGGCATTCTTCGTGAAAAATCCGGCAGTACCGCCTTTCTTCTTGCTCTCAATCTCACCGGAGATTTCGTCCATGACGTCGCCAAGCTCACGCCCCGAGAGAACGCGCTCCACGACTCTATTGGGAAGCTCAATCATGGACGTAACGCCAACACCGTTCCGCCCGTCGCTTTTGAGCACGAACGATACGCCGAACGTGAACCACCTTCCGTGAAGCTTGATTATGCCGCCCTCCAGGCCGACGAAGAAATCAGCGTCACGATCGCGCAACTCAAACGCGCGGTTTTTAGCGCCTTCAAACGTCTCCTCGCCTATTGGTTGCGCTGAAACGTGCGAATCGACCTTGACCCCAATCACATCGACAGGTCCGAAAACTTTTTCAAACACCTCCTTGACGGCGCCTATTTTCACGGGATTTTCCGATCCGACGATGACTTTCATACAAATAAAAATCTGACCAATCTATTTAAAATATGCTTGTCGAACGGATTGAAGAGCTCAAGAAATCAAGCGTGCGCAACACCATCGAGGAGCGCATAAGGGAATTCGAAAGCGTGAGCGGCCGAAAACGCATATTCTCCGAGCTCTGCTTCTGCATACTCACGGCGAACTACTCGGCCTCGGGCGGAATGAGAATACAGAAGGCCATTGACGATGGATTCCTGACGCTCGATGAAGGCGAGCTCGAAAGGCGCCTGCGCGAGCTCGGCCACAGGTTTCCGAATGCGCGCGCGTCATACATAGTCGCAGCGCGGGAAAAGCTCGACGCGCTCTTGGAATCGCTCAGGCGATTGAACGGTGAGAAGCTCCGCTCGTGGATAGTCAGGAACATCAAAGGCATTGGCTACAAGGAGGCAAGCCACTTTCTACGAAATATCGGACGGCTCGACTACGCCATAATCGACTTCCACATAATCGACCTACTCGTTAGCGAAGACCTCATAGAGAGGCCGAAGACGCTGACAAAGAAGCGCTACCTCGAGATAGAGAGCGTCTTGCGCGATCTCGGAAAGCGCACGGGCCTTCGGCTTGGTGAGCTCGACCTCTACCTCTGGTATCTCGAGACGGGGAAGATTTTGAAGTGAATAAAAATTTATAAGCTTTCTTGAATATCTAATGTTATTTGATGCCTCCGTAGCTCAACGGCAGAGCGGCTGCCTTGTAAGGAGACCGACGATGCTTGTGGTCTCGAGACAGCAGCAGGTTAAGGGTTCAAATCCCTTCGGGGGCTTTAGACAAAATGTCCAATTGCGATTTATTTAAATTCTTTTCTGCCAATGATAGAATATGGAGAAAAGAGACCTATACCACCTGAAAGAGCGAGCCGAAAGGTCAAAGGAAAAGATGAATGAATCTAACATAAAAAAGGATGACAAAAGACTCATATCAGAATTCCTTGAGA
>WALQ01000004.1 GCA_015522745.1 Candidatus Aenigmatarchaeota archaeon | reverse complement strand
GTATTACAAATTCGTTCACAACATCCATAAACATCACCATGTATATTATCCAGTTAATTATATATTAACAGTGTTAATTTTAAATAATTGATGTTCATATAAATTTAACGGAGGTGAGAGCCATGATTTGGGACGAAGACCCATTCGAGAGGTTTTTTGATGACATAGACAGAATGTTTTACGAAAGGCCAAAGAGGAAGAGACATAATTACAGAGAACCTGTGACAGACGTGTGGGAGAATGATGATTACGTATTCGTTACAGCGGAGCTCCCGGGAATAAAGAAAGACGAAATCGATCTCAACGTGGAAGAGAACTTTGTTGAAATCAAGGCAAAGTCAAAGAACAAAAAAGAGGATTCAAGGTTTTACAGTGAAGAGTTCAGGACGTTTTACACAAAGATCGACCTTCCATCGTCAGTTGACGCGAACAAGGTAGAAGCAACGTTTAGCAACGGCATACTCGAATTGAAGATACCGAAGCTCAAAGGAAAAAAGAAGAAAATAGAAATTAAGGAAAAGTAATCACACACAAGTAATTGAATTTCTTTTCCTTTTTCAATTTTGAAAAAGTTCAAAAAGAGGTGATATTTATGGCTGAAAAGAATGAAAAGAAGGACGTCGTGCTTAAGGTCGCCGAGTCGTACAAAATAGATGTAGGAAAAGGAATCGTGCGCATCGGAAGCGATGTGATGTCCGAGCTCGGCCTTCGCTCCGGCGACGTCGTGAGAGTGAAGGGAAGAGAGAATGTTCCTACAATAGTCATGAGGCTTCGCGGAAACGATGAGGACCTTGGAATAATCAGAATGGATGGGGTCACGCGCGTAAACGCGGGTGTGAAGCTCGGAGATGAGGTGACGATAGAAAAGGTCGAAAACATCAACGAGGCTAAATCAATCGAATTATCTCCGACGGAAAAGATAATGCTCTCAGGAGATGTTGAAGAATTCTTCAAAGAGCGCCTTATTGACAAGCCAGTCATAGATGGAATGAAAGTCATGGTGGATATTCTAGGAAGGAGATTGTATTATATTATAACATCAGTTCGCCCGAAAGGCATATCTATTGTCACAGATGAAACAAACGTCATGGTCAGCGAATCCGTGGTCGAAAGCAAGAGAAAGACGCCTTCCGTCAGGTACGAAGATATTGGGGGGTTGAAAAACGCGATTTACAAGATTCGCGAGATGGTTGAGCTCCCGCTGAAGCATCCGGAACTTTTTGAGCGCCTTGGCATAGAGCCACCGAAAGGCGTGCTGTTGTACGGACCGCCGGGATGCGGTAAAACGCTTCTTGCGAAGGCTGTCGCGAACGAGACGGATTCGAACTTTTACCTCATAAACGGACCTGAAATAATGAGCAAGTACTATGGTGAGTCAGAGAAACAATTAAGAGATGTCTTCGAGAAGGCGGAGAAGAACGCGCCGTCCATAATCTTCATAGACGAAATAGATTCCATAGCGCCGAAACGCGAAAGCATAGGCGGAGATGTTGAACGGAGGGTCGTTTCGCAATTGCTCACACTAATGGACGGACTCAAGGGACGCGGGCAGGTCATAGTCATAGCAGCGACAAACCGTCCGAACGACATAGATCCTGCGTTGCGACGCCCTGGAAGGTTCGACCGCGAGATAGCCATAGGAGTTCCGAACAAGGAAGGACGCAAGGAAATATTCATGATACACACACGCGGAATGCCGCTGGCAAGCGATGTCGACTTAGATGAGCTCGCCGAAGTCACGCGCGGTTTCACAGGTGCGGACATAGAAGTTCTGTGCAAAGAGGCTGCTCTCAAAGCAATGAGAAGAATACTCCCGGACATAGAAAACGTCGAGGGAAAGATATCGTCGGATATACTCAAGAAGCTCGAGGTTACACGTGACGATTTCGTGAAGGCGCTCATAGAAGTGGAACCATCGGCGATGCGCGAAGTGATAGTTGAGACTCCGAAGGTCAGGTGGGAGGACATAGGTGGTCTCGACGAGGCGAAACAAGAAATACGAGAAGCCGTAGAATGGCCGCTCAATCACGGAAAGGCATTCAAAAGAATAGGCATAGAGCCACCGAGGGGCGTACTTTTGTACGGTCCGCCTGGATGTGGTAAGACGCTTCTTGCGAAGGCTGTCGCGAACGAGACGGGCGCAAACTTCATCGCGATAAAGGGACCAGAAATATTCTCAAAGTGGGTTGGTGAATCCGAGAAGGCAATACGCGAAATTTTCAAAAAAGCGAAGCAAGTAGCGCCTTGTGTGATATTCTTCGATGAACTCGACGCCATTGCACCGAAGCGTGGAATGTTCGGTGGAAGTCATGTGACGGAAAGCGTAGTGAATCAAATACTTGCCGAGCTCGATGGCATAGAGAAGTTAGAGAAAGTTGTTGTCATTGGCGCGACGAACAGGCCGGACATCATAGACCCAGCTCTTCTCAGGCCAGGACGATTCGATAAGCTCATTTACATAGGAATGCCAAACAAGGAACAGAGAAAGAAAATCCTTGAAATCCACACGAAGAAAATGCCATTGGCGAACAATGTAAACTTGGACGATCTTGTCGAGAAGACAGAGGGCTACACTGGTGCCGATATAGCAGCGCTCTGCAAGGAGGCCGGATTGATTGCACTCAGGGAAAGCATGGATGCAAAAGAGGTAAAAATGAAACACCTCAACGAAGCGTTGGAAAAAGTCAAAAAAAGTGTCAGTGAGAGCGATTTGAAGAGATACATGGAGTACAAGAACAAATTTTAAGGGTGAAATCCCCTTTTTATTTATTCTGTAAAATATATTTTACAGAATACAAATCTTTAAATATCTCTCCGCCTAATTAAGTTAGATAAGGGTGTGTGACAAGAGAGCTAATTAGTTATCTCTTGATAATAACATCTTAATTGGGGTGTAGGAATATGACAAATGCAAAGTTAAAAGTGTCAACAAAGACAGCGACAAAAAAGTCTAAACGTATGTCGACAAAACAGAAAAAGCTACTTCTTAGAAGAAAGTATTTGAGACAGATAAGACAGGGTAAGATAGTTCATTGTCCGTACTGCAAACAGGGTCGACTTGTTGAAAACAAGAAAAAGGGCATACTTTTCTGCGTTCTCTGCGGAAGAGAGTTCTGAATTTTTCAATTTTTATTTTTGATTGATTTCAATCAATTTTTCTTATCAGCGCACGCTTTCACGAATCCAACGAACAACGGTGCCGGGTTTTCGAATCTTGACTTGAGCTCAGGATGCGCCTGAGTCGCCACGAAGAACCTGTTCTTCGGAAGTTCGATGAACTCCACGAGATTTATGCCGTCCGCGCGCCTGTGAATTCCGGAAATCTTGAGTCCCGCGCCTGCCAAGTCGTCAACGTACTTCGGGTTCACTTCGTACCTGTGGCGGTGCTTTTCAAATACCACAATGTCATCCGGGCGCACGTTTCCGATGCGGAACGGTTCGTACGACTTGATTTTCTCCTTGGCCTCCTCGATGCGCCCGCTGCTTTCGTAAAGTTTGTACACGAGCGAATCGCGCGCGAGCACTGCCGCGTACTCACCAAGGCGCATGGTGCCCCCGTACTTTTCGTTCTTTATGAGCTCCTTTTGCTCTGGAAGTATGTCTATGACCGGGTGGCTCGTTTGCTTTATCTCGGTTGTGTGGGCGCCCCAACCCAAAATGTTGCGGGCGTATTCAACCACGGCAAGCTGCATTCCGTAGCACAGCCCCAAGTAAGGGACGTCATTCTCACGGGCGAACTTAATGGCAAATATCTTTCCTTCGACACCACTCGAACCGAATCCGCCCGGCACAATTATTCCATCAACTCCCTTCAAAGAATCAACTGAGTAGTCGCGTGAGTTTATCCAATGTATGTTGACTCCAACACCGAGTTTCGCGCCAGCGTGGACAAGCGCCTCCTTCACGGAAATGTACGAGTCGTAGAGAACGAAAGACCCCGTGCCTATATACTTTCCGACTATGGCAACGTCCACCGTCTTTTTCGGGTGATGTATGTTGTCAACAAGCAACCTCCACGAGCTCCAATCAGACGGGCGCTCGTCGAGCTTTAGCGCGCGCAGGAGCTTCTTGTCCATATCCTGCTCAAGAAGTTTCAGCGGGACTTCGTATATAGTGTCCAGGTTCGGAGACGATATTATGTGGTCAAACTTTATGTTCGAGTACTTCGAAATTTTCTCCTTACGCCTGTCGTCCACATCGCGCTCCGACCGAGTGACTATGAAATCCGGAACGATCCCGTACGAGTTCAAGTTCATTATGGCGTGCTGTGTCGGCTTCGTCTTCATTTCGCCGAGTATGCGCGGTATGGGGAGGTACGTGACGAGAACGTGGACAACATCGTTGTTCATGAGCTCAATTTTCTTTGCCGCGAACAGGAACGGTATGTTTTCGAAATCGCCTATGGTCCCGCCTATCTCAACGACGGCAACGTCGTATCCGCGGGCGCATTCCATTATGCGCCTGACTATCTCATTCGGCACGTGCGGAATGAACTCAACCGTCTTTCCAAGGTACTTTCCTGAGCGCTCGTCGTCAATTATCTTCTTGTAAATTTGCCCCGTGGTTATGTTGTTCTTTCTCGATATGTCCTTGTTCAAAAATCGCTCGTAGTTTCCGAGGTCTTGGTCTGTTTCACCGCCGTCATACGTGACAAACACTTCCCCGTGCTCTATGGGATTCATGGTTCCGGCGTCGAAGTTTATGTAAGGGTCTATCTTGACGCACGTGACATTTAGCCCCGTCTTAGAAAGTATTTTTGCAATTGATGAGGAAATTATCCCCTTTCCAACACCGCTTATCACACCGCCATAGACAAAAACGAATTTCATCTCGCACCACCAATTATGGAAATAAATCAGAACGAACATATTTAAAATAATCTTCAGAACTCATGGTGTGATAATTTTAAAAATATTGGAGAAAATTATATTTCCTTAAGGCTTTTATTTATTGTGTGCTCATTTCTTTTATGATTATCATCACGGGAACTCCCGGCACGGGAAAAACGTCCGTCGCGGAGGAGCTCGCCAAGCTGACAAAGCGAAGCGTTGTCCACCTGAACGACTACATAAAGAAGCATCTTGACGTTGAATACGACCCCGCATACGAAAGCTACAGCATCAACACAAAGCTGCTTGAGGAGCTCGACTTCGGAGACGCGATAGTCGAGGGGCACCTGGCGCATTTCATCAAACGATCGGAGATGACAGTCGTCCTAAGATGCGACCCAAAAGAGCTCATTGAACGTCTCGAGAGGCGCAAATGGAACGAAAGGAAAATCGCCGAAAACGTAATGGCGGAAATTCTCGACGTGATATCTGTTGAAGCAAACGGAATGGACATTGACACAACAAATGCGATCCCAGTGGAGTGCGCTGAAAAGATAATGAGCGGCCATGCTGACAAAGTCGATTGGATGAAAAAGTACTCGGCATGTCTCAGCACAGACGACGTGGAAACGCTTAAAAAGATTAAGTCCAATAAATGTTGAGATAGGTGAGTTAAATGCAGAAAATGCCAGATTTCATTGCGAAAAGGCTCTACGAAAACGTGTTCATATGTAAAAATTGTAAAACAAAGATAAGGGCTGACCCAGCCAAAGTCAGGGCTGGAAAGATCAAGTGCCCGAAGTGCGGCTCGAAAAATCTCAGGCTCAAGCGAAAGGAGTCGAGAAAGAAGTAATC
>WALQ01000003.1 GCA_015522745.1 Candidatus Aenigmatarchaeota archaeon | reverse complement strand
GCAGCGTCAGATGTGTATAAGAGACAGGTAGTAGACGGCATCAAAAAATCTATTCCAGCATATGTTAGTGCTAGTGATACAAAAAAGGAAAAAATTGAAAAAGTTAATCAATACCTTGATAAACTTGAGGTTGTTGCGCGTGCAAAAGCTCTTGCGGGATATTTGGATGAGATCGGAGATGAGTTCAACAAATCAATTCAAACAGGAAATAGGGAATATGTTGGGCAAATGCCCGATCGTTTGGAATGGCAAGTAATAAAGTATAGAATAAACCCCATCGAAAGAGTTACAAACACATCACTCATATATTTTCCGGGATTGGGAAAAATCAAGAAAGAAATAAAAGAAGCTAAAGAGAAAATCAATGAATTTAACATGGAATCATATAAAGAGGCATACATACACCTTGCAAATGCAAAAAGGTTCGTAGAGAAAGGAATTCAAGAAATGGTAAAGGAAGATCCTGTGTGGAATGTAGTAAATACAATAAAAAACGAAATAAAAGAGATAAAAGATTCTGAATAAATCTTCCTTACTTTATTTTTTTCACTTTTTCTTTTTCTCAATCGTCCGTTAAATTTAAATATACTTCCATATACATAAAATATTGAAATGAGTGTACCTTCATATACATAAGCGCAAGTGAGCTCATGTGAAGATTGCGCGATAGAATTTAATGATTTTTAATTTTTGTTTCGTTCGAATGCTGAAAATATGAAGGGTAGGAGGTGTTGATATGAACTATGGATCTATGGGAAACATGAATTATGGAAACATGGGTGGGCAGCCTATTTTGATTCTTCCAGAAGGGGCAATAAGAAAGACAGGGCGCGAAGCGCTGAAGAACAACATTGAAGCAGCAAAGGCTATTGCGGAGTCTGTGAGAACCACGATGGGACCTCGCGGAATGGATAAGATGCTTGTTGACTCCCTCGGGGATGTCACGATAACAAATGATGGTGCGACAATCCTTGACGAGATGGAGCTCGAACACCCGGCTGCGAAGATGATGGTCGAAGTCGCAAAAACTCAAGAGAAAGAAGTCGGCGACGGAACGACAACAGCCGTTGTGCTTGCAGGAGAACTTCTTAAGAAGGCGTCAGAGCTCGTTGACCAAAACATACATCCGAGTATAATAACAGCCGGATACAGAATGGCAAAAGCAAAAGCGCTCAAAATACTTAACGATATCGGATATGATGTCAACATAAACGATGGTAATGTTCTCGAAAAAATTGCGATGACCGCGATGACAGGGAAGGGAAGTGAAGCCGCGAAAGATTCGCTTGCATCCCTCGTAGTCCAGGCCGTCAAGACAGTCGCGACAAAAGAAGATGGAAAGCTCGTCATAGACAAGGACGACATAAAAATACAAAAAGTCAAGGGAGCGTCCATAGACGACACGGAGCTCATCAAGGGAATAGTCATAGACAAGGAAGTCGTGCACAGCGGAATGCCGAAGCGCGTTTCCAGTGCAAAAATACTTCTCATAGACAGCGCGCTCGAAATCAAGGAAATCGAAGGAGATGCGAAAATACAGATAAGCACGCCTGAGCAGATGCAGGCATTCATAGACCAGCAATCAAAACAGTTGAAGGAAATGGTTGAAAAAATTGAAAAGGTCGGCGCAAACGTTGTATTCTGCCAAAAGGGCATAGACGACCTTGCGCAACACTACCTCGCAAAGAAGGGCATAGTGGCCGTGCGTCGTGTGAAAGCAAGTGACATGGAGAAACTCGCAAAAGCAACCGGAGCGACTATAGTCACAAATCTCGATGATTTGAGCGGAAAGGACCTTGGAACTGCAGGAATTGTTGAGGAAAAGAAGCTCGCCGGAGAGGCCATGGTATTCGTTCGCGACTGCGCAAATCCAAAGTCTGTGACGTTGCTCGTCCGCGGTGGAACAGATCACGTTGTGGACGAGGTTGAGCGTGCCATAGAGGATGCCATACTCGGAGTGATAAGCGCACTTGAGCTAGGAAAGATTGTAGCTGGTGGTGGAGCGGTGGAAATGGAGCTCTCCAAGAAGCTCAAAGAATATGCAGAAACCGTTGGTGGACGTGAACAGCTTGCAATAAATGCATTTTCAGAAGCAATTGAGGTCGTGCCGAAGACGCTTGCAGAATCCACCGGTCTCGATCCTATAGACGCAATTGTCGAATTACGTTCGAAACATGAAAAAGGCGAGAAGAACGTTGGAATAGATGTCATAAACAGAAAGATAACAGATATGTACAAACTCAACGTCATAGAACCATTGAAAATAAAGACACAGGCAATAAAGTCATCGGCAGAAGCAGCAGAAATGATATTGAGGATAGACGATGTCATAGCAGCATCAAAGTCATCCGCACCACAGCCTCCACAAGGAGGAGGAATGCCTGGCTACTAAACTTTTTTATTTTTTCAAATATTTTTCTATTTTTGTTCTTATCACATCAATTGCAACATCGTTTGCCCCCCATGGTATGATTATATCTGCAAATTTTTTTGTTGGTTCAACAAACGCGATGTGCATTGGGCGAACCGTAGAAATGTACTGATTTATAACAAAGTCCATAGTACGACCACGCTCATTGATGTCGCGAATTAGTCGACGTATGAATCTTATGTCCGATGGCGTGTCCACATATATCTTTATGTCCGCCATATTTCGTATTTCATCATCATAGAGAGCAAATATGCCATCAACGATTATTATTTTTGATGGTTCGATATGCACATACTCGTGTTTGCGCTCGTGTTTTGTAAAGTCATACTCTGGCATTTCAACTCCACTGCTACTTATGAGGCTCTTGAGATGTTTTTTGAAGAGGGACCATTCTATTGATTTCGGGTGATCGTAATTGATTTTCTTCCTCTCATCAAATGGGATACCCCAATTACTGTTGTAATAGTTATCTATGTTCATTATTAGAACATCGTCAAAGAATTCAGCAATCTTTTTTGCTATGGTTGTTTTACCGGAGGCTGTGCCACCGCCAATCAGGATAAGTTTTATGTCCATTTATAT
>WALQ01000002.1 GCA_015522745.1 Candidatus Aenigmatarchaeota archaeon | reverse complement strand
GGGCGAAACGTGCTTAGTTGAGCTCGATGAAGAGCCACCGCACGGTATGAACGAGGAGGCGCTGAAAACCACGATTCAATTCTGCAAGCTCGTTGGCGCTGATGTAGTGGACGAAATACACGTCATGCGGAAGATTGTTGTCGATGGCTCCGACACGACTGGATTCCAGCGCACTGCCCTCGTCGGAATGAACGGGAATATTTTATCGTCGTTGGGAAAAGTTCGGGTATCAACGATATGTCTTGAAGAAGAGGCGGCTCGCATTGACAAAAAAACCGATGATGTTGTTTATTACAAGCTCAACGGTCTCGGCATACCTCTCATAGAGGTTGCAACCGCGCCTGACATTAAGACGCCGAAACACACCAGGGAAGTCTGTGAGAAAATAGGTCGACTTTTACGTTCTCTCAAAGTTCAGCGCGGCATCGGATCCATACGTCAGGATATAAACATATCAGTGTCTGGTGGAGTTCGTGTTGAAATCAAGGGATTCCAAAACCTCAATGACATGGAAAAAGTCATAGAATCCGAGATAACTAGGCAGCGTGAGCTCATAAAAATCAAAAACGAGCTCAACGAACGGAAAATCGAGAATATATCTGACGGTCGGATATTTGACGTGACCGATCTGTTTTCAAACTGCAAGACGAAATTCCTGCGCTCGCTCATAGACAAGGGAGAGCGCATATACGCTTCAAAACTTATTGGTCTCAGAGGATTCCTGAAGCGAGATGTTGGTGGTCATACGCTCGGGAAGGAGCTCGCCTACTATGCCATGGTTCTCGGTCCTAAGGGCATAATACACAACGATGAGGACCTATCAAAGTACGGGCTCGAGCGCGAATTCTCCGAACTGTCAAAAATTCTTGACGCGAGTAAAAACGACATAATGTTCATAGTTGCCGGAAGCAAAAGCGCGGCGAAAGCAGTCATAGAGCGCGCGAAGCTTCTTCCCGTCCGCGTGCCAGAGGAAACGCGCGCTGTCAACGGAACGAACACAAAGTACATGCGCCCGCTTCCAGGAAAGCATAGAATGTACCCGGAGACAGACATACTCCCTATAGATTCGTCAAATTTCGTCGGAGTTGAAGCGCCGAAAACGCTCGACGAATACGAAAAGGAGCTCTCTTTCTTGGGTAACGAGCTCGCAAAACCGCTCGTGCGCTCGAAGGATTTCCGAAGATTTCTTGAGCTCTCGAAAAAGGTAGATGATAAGAAATTGCTTGCTATTTTGTTCGTTAACATTTTCAAGGATCTGGGTCGTGATGGGTATGACGTGTCTCGGATAAGCGATGACGACATAGTGAGAGTTCTGAATCTCGTCAGTAATGGAAAAATTTCCAAAAGCGCCCTCCGAGACGTTTTTGCGAGCGTATCCCACGGAGAGCGCGACATTGAAAAGTTTATGGCTCTTTCAGACGATGAAATAAGAAAACTTGTTGAAGAGCGCGCATCGCTGGGCGACAAGAAAAAAATAATAGGCGACATAATGAGAAATTACAGGACGCTCATAGATGGGAGCAAACTCTCCAAAATAGTCGACGAGGTTCTTAGGTGATTGTGTGATATCCAACATAATTTTCATTTCTATGAACTCCATCATGATGTTTTTATTTGTCATTGCGATTGATGGAATAATAAACGGAAAGATATCGCCGTTGAGAACTCTCCTGATGACTTTCGGTTCGTTCATATCTATCAATTATATTTCTCCTCCGCTTCCATTTTGGGTGAATTCGTTCATAGTGCCGCTCGTGGTGTGGATTGCATTCGCTTTCATCGTAAATGAAGATTCGATTTTCAAGAAAATTGAGCTCGGTGTCTTTGCATATTTGTTCTATCTGGCGCTTTGGTACTTTCCTGTCGGAAACGTGATCGCATCAATGATTATGTCAATTTTGTGATTTCAACTCTCCAAGTGCGTTTCAAATGCTCTCTTGACGACGACGTCTTTGTACGCTCCTAACTCACCGCTCCCGACCGTTATCGGCTTGTAGGCGTAGTTCCTTCCTATGAAGTTTCCGTGCGAGAATTCGTCGATGATCACGCGCCCGCGCCATCCCACCCATTTTTTGTTCATCTCGTACGCGATTCTGTTTACAACCTTTGACATTATCCGCGAGCGCTCCTTCTTCACGTTCGTTGGAATCTGCTTCATCTTCTTCGCTTCAACGCCCGGCCGGTTTGAATAGCGCGATACGTTAACGAAATCGGGCGATATGCGTTCTATGAGCCTTACCGTTTGCTCGAAGTCATCTTCCGTCTCAGTGGGAAACCCAACTATGACGTCCGTCCAGAGTGTGCATCCAATTTTCTTGAATTTCGTGGCTATTCTTTTGAACTTGTCTGCCGTGTACCCGCGCTTCATCAACGAGAGAATCCTGTCCGAGCCCGACTGGACGGGAATGTGCACAAACTTGAAAACGTGCTCGTCCTTGAAAACGTCTATCATGTCATCGGTTATGAACATCGGGTTCATCATGCCTATGCGAACCTTGTAGTCCCCCCCGACCGTGAGCAGCTTTTTCATGAGCTCCGCGAAGTTTGTTCCCATGTCCAGACCGTAGGAAGAGTTGTCCTGCGATGTTATCCAAATTTCCTTGTAACCATCGTCGACGGCTTTTTTGAACACCTTGAATATGGACTCCGAGGCGTACGATTTCTGAACGCCGCGTGCAAACCTTGTTATGCAGTACGTGCATTGCCCGAGGCACCCTTCGGATATCTGAATTATTTTTATGGGCCACGAACCAGCGTAATTCATGAGCGGCTTTTCCGTCCAGCCGCCGACCGCTTCATTTATGCGACCTGAAACTACGTCGGCGATTTTTGACAGTGACCTCGGACCGACCATAGGAAGTGAGAATGACTTTGCAATTTCCGGCTCCCCCGTGACCATGCACCCGGAAATAACGATTCTCTTGTTTGGGTACTTTTTCTTGAGCTCATTTATCCTGTACTTTATCTTTTCCTCCGTGGTGTGCTTGACTATGCACGTGTTTATTATTATCGCGTCCGCATCCTCGCTGTCGACGATTTCGTACCCGCGCTCCCGAAGCAGTCCTTTCATTATTTCGCTGTCGTTTCTGTTAGCCGCGCACCCGTAAGTTTCGACGTACACGTTCATGAAATCACTTTTTAACTTTTTCATTCAAATAAAATTATGAGCTCAGAAATTTATTTAATGGAAACTACGCGTGTATTCATACTGCTTTTCATCACAATAGCGGTCGCGAAACTCCTGTCGTTCTTAGACAGGATAGCATTGGAGCGGTTTATGAACGAAGTTGCCAATGACAAACTTCTGAAGATGAAGCGCGCCACGAAAATGGCGATATTCTGGTCCGTGGTTCTTGCGGGGTTCTACCTTGTCCTCCGCGATGTCATTCCAAAAGAATCCGACATATACGTTCGCGGCTCCGTGTACACGGTCATCATACTTCTCTTTTCATACGCGGCAAAGAAAGTCGCCGACGTCATGATAGATTTCACTGTATCCCAGGGGGCGAGAAAGGGCCTCATCAAGATGTCAAAGAACGTGTCAAATGCCATGAAAAACGTCACTGACATAATAATATTCTCAGTTGCGTTCTTCCTCGTGTTCTGGGCGTGGGGAGTTCGTGTTGGTCCTTTGCTCACGTCCATGGGGCTCGTCGGCGCGGGCGTTGCATTCGCAGCTCAGGCGACGATATCCAACTTCTTTTCAGGTCTCATCATATACTTCGACCATAGGGTCCGAGTGGGCGATTATGTGAATTTCAACGGAATTTCCGGCGTTGTCGAGGAGATACGCACGTTGAGCACGCGCATAAGGACGTGGGACAACACGCTCGTTACGATCCCCAATTCAAGTGTTGTCAACAATCCGATCGAGGACAGACATCTTCCCGAGATTGAGAAAAAGGTGAAAGTGAAACTGTCATTTGTTTATGGAACGGACGTGGAAAAGGCCAAGAAAGTGATAATAAAAACCGTGAAAAAGATAAAGACGGTTGTTGGAGAACCTGTCGTCTATCTCACGAATCTCGGTGATTACTCCGTGGATCTATTGCTCGTTGCATCCGTGAAATCCATAGAAGATGTTTGGACGACGACATGTGAAGTAAACGAAAAAGTTTACAATGCCTGCAACAAAGCAGGACTTGAATTCGCATTTCCGACACAGACATTGGAAGTCAGGAACGCGAGCAAGGAATTCAACGTAAAACTGAAAAAGTAGAACGCGGATCACACACCCAAAACGGTGACTATGACCTCGCGCTCCCGCTTTCTTTTTCCAAATTCTATGAGCATGACACTTTGCCACTGGCCGAGCGACAACTTCCCTTCTCTGATGGGAATCGTTTTTTCCGGGCTGAGAAGCAACGAGCGCAAGTGCGAATACGCGTTCTCGGGGTGGAAGTAAAGTCTATCCTTAGGTATGAAGTCTTCAAAAAGTTTCTTGAAATCTTCCTTGAGATGAATTTCATCTTCGTTGATTATTATAGCGGCTGTGGTTCCCATCACGAAAACATTCATCATGCCGTTCTTTATGTCGTACTTTGCGACTATTTTTCGGAGCTCATCTGTGATGTTAACGATGTCTATACCCGGCTTTGTTTTCACTATCATTTTTTCTATTATCATAGAATCACCAAATTTATTTGTCGAGAAAATATAAATAAAAAGAGCTATGGCCCGAAAAGAATTCGCCTAACTTAGCTTACGACATTCTTGATTCTCTTGATGAGCTCCGCCGACGTTCCCGTTGGGATCCCGAAGAGCTTCGACAACTTCATGATGTCCGAAAGGTCATGAACGTAATTTTCAACGTTCATGCACACCATCTCCGTTTCAGAGACGAGAAGAACTGAGATGTTTTAATCACAAATTCGCAATAATCATATATAATAT
>WALQ01000001.1 GCA_015522745.1 Candidatus Aenigmatarchaeota archaeon | reverse complement strand
GATTTATTAAAATAAAAAAAGAAAAAAAACTCACAATCCATTTCTGTAATTCATCGCTCTGTGAACGCGCTCCTGAGCTATCTGAAGAGCTGCCGACCTTGGAGACACTTTCATCTTCTTTGAGCGCTCGAGAACGAGCTCCGTGTTCGTCTTTATTTTGTCCTCTACCATCTTGAACATCTGCTCCGGCGTTCCGTGTATGTACTCGACGTACGATGATATCACGCCGCCGGCGTTTGCCACGAAATCCGGTACGACTGTCACTTTCTTCTTCCAGAGCTTCTCCTCTATCTCAACCGGCATTGGTATGTTCGCCGCCTCTACTATGAGCTTTGCGCGTATGCTTTCGTAGTTCTTTTCGTTTATCGCGTTTGGTCTCGCACCCGGTATGAGAACATCGACTTTAAGTCCGAATAGGGCAGATGATTTGAGCACTTTCCCCCCTCCGTACTTTGTCACGGTCTTGCGCTCTTTCTTCACTTTTATGAGTTTCTCGACGTCTAGACCGCGTGGATTATAAATCGTTCCTTTTGAATCGGAAACCGCAACAATTTTTGCACCTGATTTGCTCAAGAACTTTGCAGTGAACGTTCCAACATTTCCAAACCCTTCAATAGCTACAGTTGCGCCACGGACTTTCATCTTCAAGAACTTGAGAGCTGTGATCGTTGAATGATACACGCCCCATCCTGTTGAACCGAGCTCGTGTGGGAGACCGCCCATTTCCGCTGGCTTGCCAGTACATGAATCAAGACCGTTCTCATCAGCGAAAACCGCCATCTCTGCCTCTCCCGTGTTCATGTCCGGGCCCGCTATGTACTCGTTTGGAACGAGATGTTTGAGTGCTCGTGCGAATGCGCGCATAATCTTCATTTTTTTATCCTTCGTCATGGCGCGAGGGTTTGCCGCTATTCCGGATTTTGCGCCTCCGAATGGAAGGCCTGCCATTGCGTTCTTCCATGTCATTGCGCGTGCGAGGTTGGCAACCTCTTCAACCGTGACGTCAGAAACCATTCTTATACCTCCCTTTCCAGGGCCGGCTGTGGTATTATCTATGACGAGAAATCCTTTGAGTCCGATACGCTTGTCGCTCACTATGACGACTTTTTCTGGACCCCACTTATCAAATTTTACGTTCATTTTACACACCCCATTATAAGTTTGCATTAATTTTTATATTCTTTTGTTTTTTGACAGATATTCATACGCACTTATCGCTGCTATGGCTCCCTGTGCTGCCGCCGTTATTATCTGCTTGTCACGTTTGTTCGTGACGTCCCCGGCTGCGTATATACCCAACTCATTTGTTTCGCAGAGCTCATTAACGATTATTTCACCGCGCCCGTTTAGAGTTACCATGTTATTTAGGAAGGTTGAATTGGCTATTTCACCTATGTTTATGAAGACGCCGTCCACACTGAGCTCCTTGACTTCGCTGTTTTTGTTCTTCACGATTATGCTTTTCACTACTTTGTCGCCTTTTACCTCTGTGACGACGGAGTTCAGAACGAATTCCACATTGCTCAACTGCTTCACGTTTTCCACTTCGATTTCATCTGCGCGGAATTGGTCACGGCGATGAATTAAGTATACTTTTTTTGCTATTTTCGAAAGAAGCTTTGCGGATGTAACGGCCGTGTTTCCACCTCCGACGACCGCGACGACCTTGTTTTGGAAGAACGGAGCGTCACATGTCACACAGTAAGATACGCCATGCCCCACGAATTCATTCTCCCCGGGTATTTCTAGCCTTCTGTGAATTCGTCCAGTCGCGATTATCACGCTTTTTGATATGTACGTTTTTGATTCACCGATAATCTTGAAGTTTTCACCATCCTTTTCGATCTTCTTGACGTATTCAAATTCCATGTCCGGATTGAATTTTTTGGCGTGGTCTTCGAATTTTTTTGCGAGGTCGACACCGTTTATCGATTTGTATCCAAGGTAGTTCTCGATTTCGCCCGCCTCTGCGACTTCTCCTCCCGTTTCGTTCGAGAGCACGAGCGTCTTCAATCCATGCCTTCGCGCGTAAATCGCGGCGTTGAGACCGGCAGGGCCCGCGCCAATTATAGCAACATCATAAATTTCTTCCATGATAAAACCTCCTCATTAATTAACGTCTCTATAATTT